>CAYMHX010000048.1:0-12665 GCA_964390325.1 uncultured Roseburia sp.
GCAAATTTTCATGCAAAAATCAATCGTTGCTGGTCACGGAGTGAACAGTAACGTTTGATTATCTGTTTGTTGGAGAATTGAGAATAATGCTTTTACTTTTGTTAGACATTTGATATAATAAAAGGGACAAATAAAAGTAACAATGAATCGTTACCAAAATTTCAACAAAATACAGAGAGGGCGAAACCAATGGACAGATTAATTGAATTACTGACAGATATTAAAGAAGACATTGATTACGAAAAAGAAATGCATTTGATTGACGATGAACTATTAGATTCTTTTGACATCTTACAGATTATCAGTGCAATCGATGAAGAATTTGAAGTATCTATTCCAGCAGCAATGATTATTCCGGAAAACTTTAATAGTGCAGAAGCATTGTGGAATATGATTCAGGATTTAATGGACTAAAAAAAATCCCTGCCACTCATCAAACTGAGAGACAGGGATTATTTATCATTTATGGTGTCTTTCCGTAAATACGCTCTAAACCATAATATTTTGCGGTGTATAGATTTGCCCAGCTATATGTTTCTTCTTCTGTAGAAAGGTCTGCAAGCAGATATTTACAACTGTACTTGGTTTCAGAATAAATAATAGGTACGGTTACGGTAGTTTCTCCCTGTGCAAGCTGGTTTTCGATATATGCCTCGCGGGAATTGTTTTTCTGCCAAACATCATAAATATCATAAGTTCCTAAATAAACAGACATAAAACTATTGACAAGAAAGTATGCTGCAAGGCAATATGGAATACATTCAATCGCAGAACGGCTTCTTATGGTTTGCATTAATTGTACAATGGCAATGATGTGAAAGACGACACTTACACCAAGACTTCGTTCCGTTAAATATCCTGCAACGGAGAGCATCGCAGCCGAAATAAGGGTGATGGATAAAAAAGCAAAAGAAAGAATGATATCTTTTTTATCCGTTTTGTAATGTACGGCGAGTACAAGCAAAACTACAAAAATTACAAAAAGAAGCCGATAATCTTTATAGTATTCAATCAAAATATCTTTGATATTATTTAAAATCGAAGCAGGCGAAGTTACATTTAATTTTACCGCATTCGCAGGACAGAGTAGAATGGTAAGGAAACCTGCAGCACCAAGTACAATCGGCAACGTGTATTTGATAAGCAAGGAGAGGTTTTTTAATCTCCATGCGGTGAGGGCGAGCAGACAAAAGGATAAAAAGATAACAGAAAAAGAAGTATTTTCTGTATAGCCCCCAAATAAGAAACCGAAAATACATAATAGAATATAGGCATTACGGGATAATTCTTTTTCGGTGCGAAAGAGCTTGATATAAAAGCTCATAAACAAAAGCCCGAACAGATAACTCCAGTAATAATTAATGGCACCTGTTTCCCAAAGGAATACTTGGCTGTATGCAGGTGTATAAAGCCATAAAAGAATAGAAATAGCAAAAAAAATAAGTGGATGAAATTGTTTTTTATTACCACAGATATGAGAAATCAGGTATACAAAAAACGTATAACATCCTGCATTTATCAGATTAAAGCACATTTTAGGAAGTAAAAGCATCAGTTGTACCAAAAAATGAGCAATGGTACGTCCGTTTACAACTTGATAGTGGCGAATGATAGAAGGAATGAGCTGAAAGATACTTGTCATTCTGGTTTCATCTTTGACACTGAACATATAACGGAAATCATCAGCACTATAAGGCGTAAGAGAATTGTAGATGAAAGCTATGATAAATGTAAGTAAGAGTGAAAAAAATAGAGATTTATTCTCTTTTATATAAGTTTTCATAAAGAAATTCCTTTCTAAGATAGTAATAGTTATTACATTATAACATAATATGCAATTTATAAGCAATATGGAAGGGGATTATAAGATTTTATGATAAAGGAAGTTACTGTTCACACTCATACTACGCACTACGCACTACGCTGCGGAGTATGGGGAATACATGATTCAGGAGATGCTTTCTACTTTGCAAAGTGAATTTGCATGCAGAAAGCAAGCGTTACTGGAACGGAGTGAACAGTAACGAAAGGAAAGGATATCGTGGAAAAAAAGTTATTAAGTATAATTATTCCCTGTTACAATGAGGAAGACACATTAGACATTATTTGTTCTGCAATTATGAAGGAAATGCTTCCGTTAGAACAGTATGCATTTGAAATTTTGCTGATAAATGATGGTTCAAAAGACCGTACCTTAGAGAAAATGAGGGAATTAGCAGAAACAAATGATAAAATTAAATATTATTCTTTTTCACGCAATTTTGGAAAAGAAGCGGCTATTTATGCAGGCTTAAATAATGCTAAGGGTGATTATGTGGTCATGATGGATGCCGATATGCAAGACCCTCCTGCATTGCTTCCGAAAATGTTGGAAATATTAGAAGGCGGTGACTACGACTGTGTAGCAACAAGGCGTGTGACCAGAAAAGGAGAAAGTGCCATTCGTTCGATCGGTGCAAAAATGTTTTACAAATTAATTCGCAAAATCAGTAATATCGATATTGCGGACGGTGCAAGAGATTATCAGATGATGACTCGCCCAATGGTAGAAAGTGTACTTGCGTTAAAAGAGTACAACCGTTTTTCAAAAGGGATTTTTGAATGGGTGGGTTATCGTAAAACATGGTTGGAGTATGAAAATGTAGAACGTGCGGCAGGGGAAACAAAATGGAGTTTCTGGGGACTTATTTTGTATTCCATGGACGGGATTGTCAATTTTTCGCACATGCCGCTGACAATTTCATCTTATCTGGGATTGTTTATGACTGTTGTTTCAATGATAGCAATTATTTTTATCATTGTACGCAAACTTTTATTTGGTGACCCGGTAGACGGCTGGGCATCTCAGGTATGTATTATTACATTTGTCGGCGGCATTCAGTTATTTTGCATGGGAATTATGGGGCATTATCTGGCGAAGCTGTATTCCGAGGTAAAAAGACGGCCGCACTATATTATTCAAGAGTCAAATATAGAAGGGATTGAACGGAATAAATAACAATGGATTTTAAGTTGTTTTTTAATTAAAAAGTAACAGTTCAGCCATACAAGCTCGATTTGGCTGTTTCACAGCCTTTTTCGCTGCTAACGCAGCTAAAAATCTCGCTTATGGCAGAACGCCATATTCAAAATACACAAAAATTTTTCGTATGCAAATAAATTTGCACTCAAAATTTGTGTATTTTGACATGGCTGAACTGTTACATTAAAAAATATTGTAACTAAAATAGATATAATATATTTGTAGAGAAAAAAGATGTGTTAAAAAGGAGACTACATTGATTAAGATAGAGAAAAAAGAAGCCTGCTGTGGCTGTTATGCCTGTGCAAACAGTTGTCCCGTACATTGTATTAGCTTAGAATATGATGAAGAAGGCTTTTCTTACCCAAAAGTTGATACAAAAAAATGTATCAATTGTGGATTATGTGAAAAAAATTGTCCGATGCTTCACACAGAACCTGATAAAAAAATAGAACCAGTCGCTTATGCCGTAAATAACAAAGACGAAGAAGTGCGTTGGACAAGTTCAAGTGGTGGTATTTTTCATGCTGTGGCAAAGGAAATCATCAAAGAGGGCGGTGTCGTATTTGGTTCAGCACTTGTAGAAGGCGGACGTCGTGCCGAGCATAGATGGGTAGAGAAAGAAGCAGACTTAGCAGCATTAAGAGGAAGTAAATATATTCAAAGTGCCATTTTAAATACCTATTCTGAGGCGAAGGAATTTTTAACATCCGGTAGAAAAGTGCTGTTTACAGGAACACCATGTCAAATAGAAGGCTTAAAAACCTTTTTAGGAAAAGAATATGAAAACCTATTTTGTATGGATATTATCTGCCATGGAGTACCGTCACAGAAGGTATGGGAAAAATATCTTGCCTATCAGGAGAAACGTGCAGGAGCAAAGGTAAAAGAAGTCTGTTTCCGAAAGAAAATATACGGCTGGAAGGGCTTTAGTATGTATCTGAAATTTGAAAACGGTAAGGAATATCATCGGCCCTTTGCAGAAGATATATATATGAATGTCTTTTTAAAAGATGTATGTTTACGTCCATCCTGTTATCAATGTCCGTTTAAAAAGATGACAAGCCAAAGCGACCTTATGATTGCAGATTTTTGGGGTGTTGGTGAAGTGGTGTCTGATATGGATGACGATAGAGGTACTTCCCTATTGTTAATTCATTCACAAAAGGGTGCAGAAATGTTTGAGAAAATGAAAGCAGGCTTAAAATATGCCAAAGTACCGCTTGATAAAGCATTAAAGGAAAATCCAAGAATGCTGACATCTGTTCCTTATAATCAGGAAAAAGAAAAATTTTTTGGAGAACTGGAACAATTATCTTTTCCAAAACTGGCAAAAAAATATGCTCCGCCAAATCTCGATAACAGTCCGAAAGCAGTCATTGTACGGGTATTGAGAAGAATGGGTATTTATGATAAAATAAGAAGACGGTAAAAAAATACTGATAAAAAAGAAATAGAGGAGATGAATATGAACAAAGAATTAAAAGAACGTTTAAAACAGACCAATTTATGTCTTGCCTATTATAAAAAGAAAGACCCACAAGCCTATGAATCATCCCAAAAGGCTTATGAAGCTATCAAGGAGGTTGCAGATAATTTAGAAAGCAAAGGCTGCCGTTTCTTATTCCTTGTACCGCCAAAAGCAGTCAGAATCCAAAATTTATCCGAGTTTGAACAGGAACGTGTGAATAACTGGACATTTGATTTTAATAATATTGGCAAAGAAGATGCAGAAATTATTCAAAAATTATACGAAGGTGTAACGACAGAATATATTTTAGAAACCTATGATGGTGCAAAGGTCGTGGATAAGAATGGTCATAAAGTTTTGACGGATTTTTCTAATAACCTTGTTCATATCGTAAATGGAATGCGTATCACCACAGGTCAGCCAAAAGAATGGAAGAACCGTATTCATATTTATGGTGCATGTACAGTGCGTGGGACAGGTGTAGAAGATGCACATACCATTTCCAGCTTTTTACAGGAAGAATTAAACGAGGCATATCCAAATGCTTACCAGTGTATTAATCATGGAATTGGCTGTTCTTCCAGTATTTATGATGATATTTATCAGATTAACAATACAACGCTTTACAAAGGTGATGTAGTAGTGCTTTGTAATGTGACCTTTGGTTTATTAGAAGTATTTTTAAAGAGAGGCAAGGTCGAGGTATACGATACTTCTAATTGCTTTGACAGACCGCATTCCTATGGCGAATGGTTTACGGATGAGCCGACACATACCAATAAAATCGGAAATATGGTCATTGCGAAATATTTAAAGAGTGTATTACAAGAGAAAAACTGGATTAACGGTGATACGGCCGAAGATAAAAAATTGGTTGGCTGTCTGGATTTAGATACAGAAATTGACAAGAACTGGATTGAAAGTGAAGATTTTAACGAATACAAAAACTATCTGCTTGCCAATAAGAAAAATGATTTGACAACCAATGGTGGTATCGTTATGAACTGTAATCCGTTTACATTCGGACACCGCTATTTGATAGAAACAGCAGCAAATGCAGTAGACCATTTGTATATCTTTGTAGTAGAAGAAGATAAGTCTTATTTTAAATTTGAAGATAGAATTAAATTAGTAAAGGCAGGAACTGCAGATTTAGAAAATGTAACCGTTATTAAGAGTGGAAAATTCATTATTTCTGCCCTGACCTTCCCGGGATATTTCTACAAAGAATATGACAAAACTGCTATTGTAGATACATCAAATGATATGGACTTATTTGGAAAATATATCGCTCCTGTGCTTGGCATTACCAAACGTTTTGCAGGAGAAGAACCGATGGACCCGATTACCAATCAGTACAATGAAAGTATGAGAGAACGTCTGCCGCTTCATGGAATTGAGTTCGTAGAAATCAAACGAAAAGAAGATGATGTAAACGTCATCAGTGCATCAAGAGTTCGTGCAGCATTAAAAGATAAGAACTGGGAAAAAATCAAAGACCTTGTGCCACAGACGACTTATGAATTTTTGGTTAAAAATTATTCGTAATGTGTAAATAGTTACTAAAAATGATGAAAAGGGGGTATTGGAAAATCGAAATGAGAGTTTCATTTTCTAATAACCCTCTTGTTATGTTGATTTTTGTGGAATACATTCTGGTTGCGAAAAAATTAACAATAAAATGTTTGCTGTTTTAACCAAAAGAAAGTGATTGACTTATAGAGAAAGTTTTATAGAGGAGAACGGAAAAGAAAATGTTATTTAATTCCTATGATTTTTTATTATTTTTTCCAATTGTAGTATTACTTTATTTTGTGATACCGAAAAAAATTCGTTATATTTGGCTGTTGATTACAAGTTATTATTTTTACATGGGCTGGAATGCAAAGTATGCATTGCTTTTGTTGATATCAACGGTGGTTACTTATGTAAGTGGTCTTTTACTGGCTTGGGCAGAGAAAAAATATAAAGAACAGGAAAAGAAAGCTATCTCGATAAAGAAAAAAATTGTTGCAGTCAGTTTTGTGTCAAATCTTGCGATTTTATTTTTCTTTAAATATTTTGATTTTGCAGTTATCAATATCAACAGAGTCTTACAGATATTACATATTGAGCCATTAAATCCGCAGTTTTCGGTATTGCTTCCTGTGGGGATTTCGTTTTATATTTTTCAGGCATTGAGCTATACGATGGATGTTTATCGAGGCGAGATTTATGCAGAAAAAAATTTTTTCAAATATGCATTATTCGTTTCGTTCTTCCCACAGTTGGTAGCAGGTCCAATCGAGCGTTCTAAAAATCTGTTAAAGCAGATTGGAAAAGATGACCGTTCATTTAATTATGAGCGGATGTGTGAAGGTTTAGTCATTATGACATGGGGCTTCTTTTTAAAACTGGTGATTGCAGACAGGGCGGCAATTTTTGTAGATGCAGTTTATCGTATGGATGTAAGATATGATGGAATTTATCTTTTGCTGGCAAGTATTTTATTTGCGGTACAGATTTACTGTGACTTTGCAGGATATTCTACGATTGCTGTCGGTGCAGCAAAAATCATGGGATTTGAATTAATGGAGAATTTTAACTGTCCATACTTTGCTGTGACCGTAGCAGAATTTTGGCGCAGATGGCATATTTCCTTATCTTCTTGGTTTCGGGATTATCTTTATATTCCATTAGGCGGCAATCGAAAAGGGACAATAAGAAAACATATCAATACAATGATTGTCTTTTTGGTAAGTGGCTTGTGGCATGGAGCAAGCTGGTCCTATGTGATTTGGGGAGGTTTGAATGGATTTTATCAGGTTGTTGGAGGCTATCTTACACCGATAAAAAAACGTTTTGCAGAAAAATTTCCAACATTGGATAAAAGTTTTGGAATGAGAATGCTTCGTACGGTGACAACGTTTTTATTAGTAGATTTTTCGTGGATATTTTTCCGTGCGAGCAGTCTGACACAGGCAAAAGATATTTTAGTGCGAATATTTGATATGAAAAATCCAGAGCTGCTTGCAAATGGTTCTTTGTATGATTTTGGATTAAATCAGCAGAATTTTATGGTACTTTTTCTAGCCATTTTGGTATTACTTGTGGCAGATATTGCAAAATATAGAGGAATTAAGGTAAGAGAAATTGTTTTAAATTGGAATATTGTATTCCGCTGGGGATTTTTATTACTTTCTGTTATGAGTATTTTGATTTTTGGTGTCTGGGGCAGTGGTTATCAGGAAACGAATTTTATTTATTTCCAATTTTAGAAGCGAGAGGAAACATATGTTAAAAAAAGGACTGAAAGTTTGTGGATTTTTAAGCATTTTAGCAGGATTAATTTACGGTGCCACAATGGCTGTATTGCCCAAAATTCCTGATTTTTATCAAGAAAAGGAGTGGGATGTATTATTTTTTGGAACGAGTCAAAGTTATTGTAGTTTTAGTCCGTCGGTTTTGGATGAATACGGACTGACTTCTTATAATAGAAGCCGTCAGCAGCAGCCAATCGATTATACTTATTATTATATCAAAGATGCGTTGGATGTCAGCGATGTAGAAGTGATTGTATTAGAAACCTATGCATTAACTTACTGGGAAGGACATGAGGCGTTTACGGATGAAAGCGTGCGTGACAGTTCCTTAAATGATATGCGTTATTCTTCGATAAAATATGAGATGATTAGAGATTGCGTAGAAGAAGAAAAACAGATGGGCTATCTGTTTCCATTAGATAAATATCATTCTAACTGGGAAAAAATGGATTATAGTTCGTTCGATGCATTTTTAAAGGATGTAACCAAGACATATTATAAAGAAGAATCAGACAGAGGATTTTATGACTGGGGTGCCGTAGCGGAGTGTTCTTATGCTTCTAAAGAAGCGTTAAACAGCGAAGTACGGCGGGATATCTATGAATACAATCTAAAATATCTGGACCTGATTTACAAAGAATGTAAAGAAAAAGGAACCAAGCTGGTGCTTACCCGTTCTCCATTGCCATGTGACGACTATATCATTGAAAGTATGAATACAATTGAGGACTGGGCAAAGGAACATGAGGTAGCATTTATTAATTATATGGATTTGACAGAGGAAGTTGGTTTAGACTGGAAACAAGACAGCTTAGACGGTGGAACACACTTAAATACCTATGGGGCAAAGAAGGTTTCAAGCCATTTGGCGGAGTATTTGAAAAGCAAGTATTTTTGAAATAGGGTTACCGTTACTGTTCACTCGTACCTCGTAAACAGTAACGATTCGCAGACCCATTTAAAGTTTTGCTGCGCAAAAAGAGTCTGCTCACACCTGAATCATATTCTTTCGCTATCCGACAGCAAGTGTCGAATAGCTCTCTGAACATTAACGGGCTACCGCAGTTACTGAAAATATTAAGAATAAAAAACTTTCCATGTATCGTAATTTGTGGTATGATAAAACGGAACGGTAAAAAGCAAGATGATTACCGATAAAATAACTAATGAGAGGTACATAACAGTGAAAAAGAGAAGTTTACTTATTGGATTATTGCTTGCATGCACAGTGGCGTTAAGTGCTTGTGGAAAAGATACAGAGCAGTCTGTTACAAATAATGAGCCAAGCACTACATCCACGGAAGTTGTTACAGAAGTAGTAACAGAACAGACAGAACAGCCTGTTGTAAGTTCAGACATTCTGACAGATGAAGATGCACCGGAAGGCATGGTTGTAAGTGAATTAACAGGTGAATTTATTGATGCAGCATTAGCAAATCAAAGACCGATTGCAGTAATGATTGATAATGAAAAAGTTGCATTACCACATTATGGTGTGACACAGGCAGATATTGTTTACGAAATGGTAAACAGTACTCACAATGACCGTGTAACACGTTTGATGGCATTGGTAAAAGATTGGGGTTCCATTAAACAGTTAGGAAATGTCCGCAGTGCCAGAGTAACAAACTGTTTCCTTGCAATGGAATGGAATGCAATCTTATGTCACGATGGAGGTCCATTCTATATCGATGCTTATACAGCGTTGCCATATTTAGATAATTTAAGTGGCGGATTTGACCGTGTAAACAATGGTAAATCCAGAGAATTTACAGAATACATCACCCAAAATGATGATATTAAAAAGAGATTAAGTGCAAACAATATAGAAGTAGAATACAATAACTACTATGAAGGAGAACATTTCCAGTTTGCACAGAATGTGGAACATGGCGATACAGCCGCAGCAGCAACTAAAATTGCATTACCATTCCCACATAATTCTTCTAAATTAGATTATAATGCAGAAGATGGTTTATACTACTATTCTGAATACGGCAGTCCTCATTTAGACCCGGGCAACGGCAATGCACAGCTTTCATTCAAGAATGTCATTATTTATAATGCAGAAATGAAATTGTGTACAAATGGCGAATATGTAGACCAGAATGGTTATATGTACTATGACTTAATTGAAAAGAGCGGTGAAGGTTTTTATATTGTAAATGGTAAGGCGGAACCTATCGTATGGAGCAAGGTTTCTGCTACATCACCAACCGTATTCCTTTATCCGGATGGACGAGAAGTCGTATTAAACGTTGGTAATACTTATATTGGTATCGTTCCATCAGATGCTTGGTCACAGCTTTCTATTTGGTAATTGTGAATAACGTAGAAATTCCGAAACAGTTTTTTACTGTTTCGGAATTTTGTTTTTTTAGGGGATTAGACAAATGTAGTTTTTGTATAGCAAAACTTTAGATAAGTCTGCGAATCGTTATTGTTTATGAGGTATGAGTGAACAGTGACGATACTTCTTTAAAAATAAGAAAAATAGTGGAAAAATATTGAAAAAATGATGGAAATATAAGAAAATATAATAGGAATATCGCTCGTTATTGCAATTGTAGAATGGAAATGGTAAATTGTATATACATACATAGTACCACTACAAGAGTAATGTGAAAATATGTTAGAGTTTTTGAAAAAAACAGATAGTTTTACAATTGAAAGCTTAAATGTCAGTTAAAATAAAAAGATAGACAGGAAAGTTCATTTGTAAATCTAAAAATTCTAACAAGAAATGCGCGCGATTTCTCATAATTACAATGTGGAGGGAAGAAAAATGGATCCAAATGAAATTTCAGTATGTGAGAAAATGATAATGAAAGTATTGTGGGATGCAGAGGAAGATTTAGACCTGATAACTGTAACTGCAAGGGTAAAAGAAGAATTTGGCAAGGTATGGAAGCTTCAGACGGTGGCGACCTTTATGACCCGCTTACAGAAAAAAGGTTATATCAATATTTATCGTATCGGCAGATATTCTCATTATCATCCAATAGTAGCAAAGAACGATTTTAAAATGTGTACAGTGTCAGAGAATATCAAATTTTTCGATAAGGGAAATATAGGTGCATTTGTCTGTGGTTTATTTGACAATGTAAAATTAACAAATGAGGACAAGGAAATGATTCGTAAGAAGATTGATGAATTGGAATAATATACTCGGTCAGTGCTTTTTTGCAGTACTGGTGACAAGTGCAACAGGAAGTATCATGCTCCTTATTTGGTTTCTCTTTCGTTTTCTGCTTCAAGATAAAAATCCGAAGCTGGTTTATTACATGCTTCGGTGGGTAATCTGTATGTTTTTATTACCAATCACCTATCATACCATTATAAGTCGTTATGAGATAGGTTATGTTCAAAGTATTGAGGGTATTTCTAAAACGATGTTTGTCATGAATTTAAACAGTACTTTCTTTCGTATCTTATCATGGGTATGGCTGGTTATGACAATTAGATTAGCTGTGATAGCCTTAAAAAATGAGATTGGAAAGATTCTTGTATGCAGAAATAATTTTGAAGATGACGAGAACTCTTTGACACAGGCAGAGTTTGAACGCATAAAACAGGAAATAGGAATTAAAGGCAAAGTGACCTTGTTTCATAATGATATGTTGAAACAAAATTCACCTTTTGTTGTGGGTATTTGGAAGCCGAAAGTGATTATTCCTTATGGAGTCTATGATAGGGAAGAACTAAAAGTAATTTTTTATCATGAATTGAACCATATTAAGAAACATGATCTGCTTTTTCGCTATGTGGTAATGCTGGCAATGATTGTAAACAGTATTAATCCAATCGTCTATTTATTATCGGGATTGAATAATTTATGGAGTGAAGCAGATTGTGATGCCAGAGCATTGGATGCATTAGAACATGAAGGAATTAAGAAGAAGCGTTATTACAATATCATAATGAATATCGCAGAAAACGGACCAAAACGACCAGATGTGCCAGATTTTCCTATGCTGATAAAAGCGTCGGATAATTTACAAAGGAGAATAGTGATTATGGGTAAATATCGGACAAATATGAAAAGAGTAGCAAAATCCGTCACATTCGCTTGGGTAATGGTATTTGCAATGATTAGTAGTGTCACAGCACATGCGGCTGGGATTTGGGCGTTAGAGAAAAACGATGATTTCTTGAGAGAGAGTCAGGTTGTTACATATTATGCTGATGATGCAACAGGAGATTGGTCAGATATAATGACATTTGAAGATAGTGATGCTGTCAATATTGTTTATATCAATGATGGAATTATGGTACTTGGAAATGGAACATTTAATTGGGAAGTACCTGTAGCGACCAGATATGTGACAAATTCTATTTACTTGGCAAAAGATCAAGAAATTCAGATTGCCTGTACAGCAACACCAACGGATTGCTTGTATTGGTTTGGCATTATGCATCCGAGCAGTGCTGTAAGTGTAGTAGAAGGAACTGGCTATGGTGCAAGAGCATTTACCGCACCATCTTCAGGCTATTATCGTGTGCTTATCGAAAATCGTGGCAGTTCCGTGCTTCGTGCGGCTGGTAGTTATACATATTAATCCATAATCTTATCAAATAAATAGCAGAATACTTTGATGAATCGTAGTATTTTTCCTAAGGGGCTGTCTAGAGCGGGCAGCCTCTTGTTTGTGTTTTCTTTATTTTCAACCTTTTTGGTAACTATGATGGATTGAATGGTTACAATGCTTGTTACTGTTTACGAGGTACGAGTGAACAGTAACCAATGCTTTAAGAAAGCAGCTTATTTTTTTAATGAAATAGCAGTTGTAAATAAAACATAGTATAATGAGTTTATTACTATATATTCGGCGATTAAAAACTTCGCCTCATATATAGACCCTCCGGGGGA
>CAYMHX010000049.1:0-12556 GCA_964390325.1 uncultured Roseburia sp.
CTTCGTGACCGCGTGTGGCGCAGGCGTGATTTTCAATCACCGCCTATATATTCAGAGCCAAGGCAATTTTCATAAAAAGTATGGATATTACTTGCAATAAGACATACTTTTTTGAAAATTTCTTTGGCGAGAATCCAAACAACGAGGAAACACGAAGTGTTTTCGAGCTTGGTTCTGAATAGTTACATTTATTTTTCGTAATTCAAAAATCAATTGGACGAAAAACAGATTTCATTATATCTTAAAGCTTATTAAATTTCAAGAAAAAGCGTTTTTATTTAAAAGCAACAGTTCAGCCTACTATTCAAAAAATAAAATCGGGTCTATTGGTTTTCCATCTTTTTGCAGTTCAAAATACAAATTACTGCCTTCCACTGAATAATATTTTGTAGGTTCACTGACATATCCAATGACATGACCTGACTCTAAATATTCTCCCTCTTTAAAATTAAGTTCTTTTAACTGTCCGTAAATTGCTTGATATCCGTCTCCCAAATCGACTGTCACAGTTGTACCTGTTACTTCATTCTGCGAAATATCTGTAATTTTTCCTTTTGCAACAGAGTATACTTTATTATTCACATCTCCTGCAATAATAATCGCCGGATTATATTTATATTGGTCTAATGTGGCATGATAAATCGTAGCATCCATACTATAATTCATAATGACATTTCCATCCATCGGCCATAAAAGTCCTTCTTCTATTGGAAAGTGAAGACTTGGTGCAGCAGCAGAAACATCTTTTACATCTTCTTCACTCTTTTTTTCTACGGCATCTTCAGGTTCACTTAAAATAACAGGTTCTTCTAAAATTCCATCACTATTATCCACAACCGGACCTTCTTCTATCAAAAACTCCTCTGTCTTCTCATTAATAGTATCTTCTTTTGGCGGAAGTACCGAAACAACACTCTCCATCTGTGTTTCTTCTACGACATATTGTTCCTGCTCTGCAATTTCCTGTTCTAAACGAGCACGTTCCTGTTCTTGATTATAATTATATAATGCAGTCATTCCAACACCTGCACAAAGAACCAGACACCCTGCCAGTACATACTGCTTTTTTAACAAAAACTCGAATACATTTTTCCCTTTCATAATCTTCACCTTCCATACTTTGATTTATAATCCTAGTATTTCCTGTGTTCGGGTATCTTATTCACAATCACTTCACATATTCTTATGATTCAAGTTTTTATTTTTTAATCAACTTCCATTATACATTTCCAAATAATTCCATATTTTGTATTTTGAGCTCCATTGCACAATATATTGGACTCAATATAGTTACGCATCATTTATTATTCTGCTGTAATATTTATTATCTCAACATCTTTGTAAAAATATTGCAAAATCTCTTGATATGTCTTTCCTTCTTCTGCCAAAATCCCTGCCATATGCTGACTTAGACCAAATCCATGTCCCTGTCCCATTGTTACAATCCGCACATCTTCTTCTATCAGTGTCAGTTCCAAACAGGCTGAGGGCAAATTTAATTTTTTCCGAAATTCTTCTCCTTCATAAACGGTTTGTCCTACCAACACTTCTAAGACATAACCTGCCAAATCCCTTTTTTGTATTTGAATTTCATTCCCACTTATTATTTTTTCCTCTGGAAACGCATTTTGACAAAGTTGTTCAAACTCCTCTTTTGTCCAAAAATAAACATTTAAATAACCCTCTGCCTCAGAATCTTTATGACAGGAAGTTCCTGCCAGATAAGGCATCCCGCTTTTTTCATAGTATTCTGCCATATTCCTTGTATTTCCTGCACTGACCTGATGGTATGCACTATAGATATAATTCCCCTCATACTGTAAGGTTTCTCCCGTTGTCGCTTCTACACATTCCTCTACTTTTTCATAATATTCTTCAAATCGTTGTCCCCATAGTTCCTGTAACTGTGATATCGTAAAACCGTCAGCCAATTCTTCCCCTTTTTTCTCTGCCGCCATAACCTGTGTTCTTGCAATAACGCACTGTGCTTTTATCACCTCTTTTGGCATATGTATCGAAATCTGCTTTGCCACAATTTGAGGCAATTTTGCCTCTAATTCTGACTCATACGATTTTGGTCTGTTTAAAAGTAAGTCCTCTAACTCCATTCTTCCAAAAAAAGAGGTAATAAAAATAGGTAAAATCCCAAATATCAGAAACAGAGACAAAAAGAGATTCATCTTTCCTTCTAAAATTCGTTTTCTTTGATAGAATTTTCTTTTTTGAATCATAAAAAAATCCCCCTGTCTACATATTATATGTGACAAAAAGGATTTCATTCGTATTTCAAAAATCTATTTAATACATTATTCTCATAACCATATCCATAGCACCCTGCATAAGAATCCAAAACTCTACTATTGTAATAGCATATACACCAACTGCATAAAGAACAGGTCCTGTTTTTCGTTCTCCAAGCAGATGCGCTCTCCAAATGAAATACGCAGGACGGAAAAAAATAGCAAATAAAATCATTCCTTTGGTACTTTTTCCTGCTTTTTTCACTTGTGAAATATCCAATATTAACAATCCAACTGTGATAAAAAAGGCACAATCACTAATGGTTGTAAGCATTTGATACTTTGGCTGTGATGCAATCATAAGAATTGCATCCATGACTTCTTCTAATGTATTTCCAATTTCATATGCTTCTGCTGCCATCACATTTGAGATAAATGCAACAATACAAGAAACTGCAATTAATATCATTAAAAATGGTACATAAATATTTTTCAAAGCTGGTTTTTCTAATTTTTTCCAATCCTCATGCTGATATAATTTTTCTGCATCAAAGGAATATGTTTTTTCCTGATGTTCTTCTGACTGATATGCTTGGCTAAAATTCTGCTCTTTTTTTAATTTTTCTTCTTCCTGTAATTGCTGCTGATAGGCTGTTCTTCCATATTTTGTACTTGGGCGCTGCTCGATGATTGTTTCTTCCGATATTATCTGCTCCTCATTCTTTTCGTTTCTTAATTCTTCCATTTCTTCCTCTCTAAATAATTACTATTTTTCATTCAACTTCTTTGTTACAATATTACTCAAAGTTGCAAACTGTTCCAGTGTCAATGCCTCTCCACGAATGGTTACAGGCACGCCAAGTTCTATAATACTTTCTTGAATCTGTTCTTTAGAAAGCGGTATATCAGATGCATTGCTTAATCCATTTGCCAGTGTCTTTCTACGTTGGTTAAACGAAGCTCGAATTAAGCGGAACATCATTTTTTCATCCTCCACCTGCACAGGTGCTTTCTCATGTCTGGTTAAACGAATCACTGCACTTCCTACGTTTGGTCTTGGCATAAAACAGTTGGGCGGAACATTTGCCACAATTTCAGGCTTCGCATAATACTGTACAGCAAGGGAAAGCGCACCATATTCCTTTGTTCCAGGTCCTGTCTGCATACGGTCTGCCACTTCTTTTTGTACCATAATGGTAATACTGTCAATTGGAACATGACTTTCAAATAACCCCATAATAATCGGTGTCGTAATGTAATACGGAAGGTTGGCAACTACTTTTATCGGTTTTCCACTGTTTTTTTCTTGTGCAAGACGGTTGATATCCACCTTTAAAATATCATCGTTGATAACTTCCACATTATCATAGCCACTTAATGTATCTGCCAAAATCGGTATCAAATTTTTATCAATTTCAACGGCTGCCACTTCTCTTGCATTTTCACAAAGGTACTGAGTCATTGTTCCAATCCCTGGTCCGATTTCCAGCACAAAATCTTCTTTTGTAATACGAGATTCGTGTATAATTTTATCTAATACATGGGTATCAATCAAGAAATTTTGTCCAAATTTTTTCTGAAAATTAAAATTATATTTCTGTAATACTGCAATGGTATTTGCAGGAATTCCTAATGTTGCCATTTTTACCTCATTTCCCTATTTTCTCGTCAAATAAACGATTTAAAAATTCTGCGTAAAGATTGTTAAAAGTTTCACCAAATATTTTTGCAATATCAGCACCTTTTCCACCATTCATCTGTGATTCTGTAAAAATTTCAAATGCCAGTTCATAAAGTTCCGGATTTTTGTCGTAAAATACTTCGGTTAAGCCATCCTGAAAAGTAAACTGTGCCTCCTGTGAAAGATTTTCTTTAAAATCTTCTTTAGAAATAGCATCTGCTTCTTCATAATCGGATAAAAAAATATGTCCACTCGCAGATGTTACAAAATCCTCAAATGCTTCTTTTACATCTTCGTAAGTCACCGGAACATAATGTTTGTTCCAATATGCATCAAATGTTTCCCTATTTGGAAACTGTTCAAAAATTCCCTTTTCCATAATTTCCTCTCATTCTGAAGTGTTTTTTGAGGTTATGCTCATTTCTAACTTCATACGTAACTATTCAGTACCTTCATAGTTACGATGCAAAAATTCATTAAAAACTACTTCGTAATGGAATTTTTGCACACCCGAATCATCTTCTTTTGTTCAAAACAGCGAGTGTTTTGAACAGCTCTGAATAGTTATATTATAATCTTTTATCTTCTTTTAACAATGTATATAAAGTTGGTGTCAGGTAAAACTCTTTCATAACCGCTTCCACCTCATTAAGATATTTTTTCTTCGCTGATGACGGCACAATCGGTTTACGAACTGCACGAATTAAAATATTTTTCGGTGTATGTGCAAAATCCACAAACTCTAATAACTGTGTTTTATAACCACAGCATTCCAACAGATTTGCACGAATAGCATCTGTTGCTAATGCCGCAAAGCGTTCTTTTACAATACCATATCTTGTCAAAAGCGACAAGTCCTCACTCTGCATCTGTTTATTTAATTCATGCTGACAGCATGGAACAGAAAATATCATTTTTGCATTCCAGCTAATCGCATTATAGAGTGCAAAGTCCGTAGCTGTATCACAGGCGTGTAATGTCACCACCATATCCACATCAAATGGTGTTTGGAAGCCATTGATATCGCCCATTTCAAAGTGCAGGTTTTCATAACCGTATTTTTTTGCTGTTTCATTGCATTTTTTTATCACATCTTCCTTTAAATCTAACCCTAACATCTGTACCTTCATACGACGGATTTCCGTAAAATAATAGTACAGAATAAAGGTCAGATAAGATTTTCCACAGCCAAAATCAATGATATGAATTTCATCTTTTTGATATTCCTTAATTCCATCATCTATCATCTCAATAAAACGATTAATCTGACGAAATTTATCATACATCGATTTTACCACTTTTCCTTCCTGTGTAAAAACACCCATATCTACCAAAGGAGGAATGACCTGTCCTTCTTCTAAAATATATTGTTTCTTTCGATTATGTTCTTCTGTGTTTGTCTTTACATTGGCAGCTGCATTTGATAAATTTTTCGTCTTATAAGTTATTTTTCCTTTTTTTGAAATTAAAAGAATATGCTCTTTTTCCATATCCCATGCATTTACCTGCAAATAGGAATTTAGAATTGTTTCCTGTAAGTAAACTTCCAGTTCCTCTGTATTTATATTATCGTGAAATACCTGTTTTTCTGTATATTTCGCTGCCTGAAAATAAGTCTGCTTTCGTTCAATGACGATTTTTTTATATAAATTTGTTTTTTCAGACGGCTTACTGATAATCATTTTTACAATGGAGGAAGCTGTCATGGTTGTTATGATTTTCTTTAATTCATCCATACTAATCCCCATTTCTAAGCAATTTTTTATTGTAAAGCAAGTCGGATAAAAAGCTATTTGTTTTTGCTCTTATACTTTTACAGTACATTTATAACATAAATCTTAACTTATGTCACTTACAAAAAGGGGTGTCGCTGAATTACGTTTTCAGGACACCCCCGTTTAAAAAGACTTTATATACGTCTGTTTTAGCAGATTTCTGCTCCGCTTGGCATTGGTTTTTCAGGTGTCATTAATGCTAATTCACCTTTTTCATTTTCTGCACAAAGCAGCATACCTTCCGAAACTACGCCAGCAAGTTTTGCAGGTTTTAAGTTTACTAAAACCATAACTTTTTTGCCAACCATTTCTTCCGGTGTATATTCTTTACGAATGCCCGAAACAATCTGTTTTACCTGACTTCCGATTTTTACCTGTGAACAAAGAAGTTTCTTTGACTTCGGTACGGCTTCACAAGCAATAATTTCTCCTACCTGAAACTGCATTTTCATAAAGTCATCATAAGTAATTTCTTCTTTGGCTTCGATATCAATGACCACTTCTTCTTCCTTCTCTGCCACTTCTGTTTCTGCTGCATCTCCGCCTGCAAGTTTTTTCTGTTCTGCTTCAAATTCAGCTCTCTGTGCTGCCTGAATTGCTTCTACCTTTGGCATAATTTCTTTTACATCCAAACGTGCAAATAAAATTTCCGGTTTTTCAATTACCTTTGTACCACTTTCGTATAAACCAAATTTTTCTAATTCATCAAACGCACGTAACTGTGTATGAAGCTGTGCAACAATACGTTCTGCTGTTTCCGGTAAAAAGCTGTGAAGTAAACTTGCACCGATTGTAATAGACTCTGTCAAATTATATAACACTTCTGCAAGACGGTCATGGCTTGCTTCGTCCTTTGCAAGTACCCATGGCATTGTTTCATCAATATATTTATTACAACGTCTAAATAAGTCAAATACAGCGGAAATGGCATCTGCTACACGCAGTTTTGCCATTTTTTCTTCTACCTTTGCTCTTGTTCCTGTCACAACAGCCTTTAAATCTGCATCTACTTCTTCTGCGACACCTGTACTCTTTACTACGCCGTCAAAATATTTATTACTCATAGAAATAGTACGATTTACAAGATTTCCTAAGATATTTGCAAGGTCAGAATTAAAACGTTCTACTACTAATTCCCATGTAATAATACCATCGTTATCAAATGGCATTTCGTGGAGTACAAAATAACGTGTTGCATCTACACCGAATAATTCTGCCATATCGTCTGCATAAATCACATTTCCTTTTGACTTACTCATCTTATCGCCACCCTGTAATAACCATGGATGACCAAATACCTGTTTTGGCAATGGAAGGTCTAATGCCATTAAGAAAATTGGCCAGTAAATTGTATGGAAACGCACAATGTCTTTTCCAATTAAATGTAAATCAGCTGGCCAGTTTTTCTGGAATAATTCACTAGAACCGTCCGGGTCATAACCAATTTTTGTAATATAGTTTGTCAAAGCATCAAGCCAAACATATACAACGTGTTTTGGGTCAAAATCGACTGGTATTCCCCAAGTAAAAGAAGTTCTTGAAACACATAAATCCTGTAATCCCGGTAATAAGAAGTTATTCATCATCTCGTTTTTACGGGATACCGGCTGAATAAACTCTGGGTGAGTGTTGATATGCTCAATCAACTGGTCTGCATATTTGCTCATCTTAAAGAAATATGCTTCTTCTTTTGCTGGTTTTACTTCTCTGCCACAATCAGGACATTTGCCTTCTACTAACTGAGATTCTGTCCAAAATGATTCGCAGGGTGTACAATAAAGTCCTTCATAAGAACTCTTATATATATCACCCTTATCGTATAATTTTCTAAAAATCTTCTTTACACATTTTTCATGGTCTTCATCTGTGGTACGCACAAAACTGTCATAATCGGTATTCATCAAATCCCAAATTCGCTTTACTTCTCCTGCCACTTCATCAACAAAAGCCTGTGGTGCAACCCCCATTGCTTCTGCCTTTTCCTGAATTTTCTGACCATGTTCGTCTGTTCCTGTCTGGAAATAAACGTCATATCCTTCCGCTTTTTTGTATCTTGCAATGGCATCTGCAAGTACGATTTCATAAGTGTTTCCAATATGCGGTTTACCTGATGTATAGGCAATCGCAGTTGTCATATAATATTTCCCTTTATTTGCCATATAATCCTCCTTAAAATTTATCCTTATCAGCTATTATACTTTAAGTTTAAATAGATGTCTAATCTTTTTGTATCTTTACGCTCTCTAACGTTACTTTTCGTTGCTGGTCGCGGAGTGACCAGTCACGATTCGCAGACTCATTTAAAGTTTTGCTACGCAAAAGGAAGGTGCAGCGTAATGTGCCACCCCCATATCTAAAATCGCTTTCAGCGAGATAGGTGTCGCTTTGGCTCTATTTCCACTTTCTCCCCACGTCAATCGGCAAGTGATTGACGTGGGTGTGAAATGTAACTCTCTAACCGCTGTAATTCACTCGGTCTGGTCTCAAAACTATACTTTTCCAACATAACATTATCAATAATAATCCGAATTTTCTCCTCCGTTTTCCAATTCTTGCGAATTAATTGTACAAAATCCACTTCCGAACTTAATTCTGCCTGCATACAGGAGTATTCCCCTGCCGGAAGTACATTGATAGTATCATCTTCCTCCGAAGCATTTAACACCTCTAAGAAAAAACAAATATCAATCTTTCCGTCCCAAGTTAATTCTAAAATCTGTCCTGCTGGAAGAATTGGAAAATACTCTTTCTTTTGTGCTGTTTTATAAATCTCTGCAATCTGCGATACAATCTTTTTTATTTCTAATTCTCCTCTGCAAAACTCCGTTGCAATTATCTTTCGTTCTTCAATTTTTCGATAATAAAGCCCTTCCCTCTCTGCATAGTCTTTCCTTTCCTCTATGCTTTTTAAAGAAAATTCAATATATTTTAAATTATTCTCCATCTCCTTAATACGTTGTCTTGCAACTATTTGCCCCTGTTCCAACAGTTTTTGAGCCTGAAGATTTCCATCTTCATCTATATATTCTGCCATTTCTTTTAATGGAATTCCTAACTGTACACATAAAATAATATTATTTAATAGCGGAAGCTGTTCTGCTGAATAATAACGATATCCTGTTCTTTCCTCTATGTATGCAGGTTTTAACAAGTCTAATTTTTCATAATAACGCAGAGAATTAATATTTATCCCCCGCAATTTTGCAAACTCACTAATCATAAAATAATTATCCATATTTCACCTCATTTTCCTCTTGACTCTATTATTATAACAGGGTTTAATATCCAAGAGAAGACAAATTTACTCCATAATAAAAAACATTCAGAAAGGAAGTTACTTTTCACACGTCAGCCAAACACTTGCTGTTTGCCTGCGTAAGAACATGATTCAGGGGTTGATTTTTGCTTTGCGAAGCAAATTTTCATGCAAAAATCAATCGTTTCTGGTCACGGAGTGAACAGTAACGAAAGGAAAATATATGAAAACAAAAGAAACAGTCAAAACGCAGGATATGGGTTCTGGAAGCATTCCAAAACTCTTAGCACAATTAGCAATTCCTGCAATTGTCGCTCAAATAATTAATCTTCTTTACAACATTGTAGACCGTATTTATATCGGACATATTCCGGAAGTCGGTGCTATTGCTCTTACCGGTGTTGGCTTATTTACACCTATCTTAATGCTTATTACAGCCTTCGCAATGATGGTTGGTACCGGTGGTGCACCACTTACCGCAATTGCAATGGGAAAAAAGGACAATGAAAAAGCTGAAAAAATTATTGGTAACAGCTTTACCTTATTACTTATTTTTGCAGTTATTTTAACAGGACTTTTCTACATCACCGCACCAACTCTCTTACGATTATTCGGTGCAAGTGATGCAACTCTCCCTTATGCCGTAGACTATGCACGAATCTACACCTTAGGATGTGTTTTTGTATTAGTTGTTATGGGTATGAACTCCTTTGTTACCACACAGGGCTTTGCGAAAATTAGTATGATGACTACGGTTATTGGTGCTATCATAAACATTATATTAGACCCAATTTTTATCTTTGCTTTCAAAATGGGCGTAAAAGGTGCTGCACTAGCTACTGTTTTAAGCCAAGCCGTAGGCGCTGTTTGGGTTCTGTACTTTTTAACAAGTGACAAACCAACCCTTCGCTTACGCAAAGAAAACTTGAAATTAGATGCTAATATTGTAAAACCTTGTCTTGGTCTTGGTATTGCAACCTTCGTAATGGTTGCCACAGAAAGTTTACTTTCAATCAGCTTTAACAGCAGCCTTTCTCGTTACGGCGGTGACCTTGCAGTTGGTGCTATGACCATTCTTACCAGTGTTTCCCAATTAGTTACAATGCCTATGCAAGGTATCTGTCAGGGGGCTCAGCCAATTATCAGCTTTAACTTCGGTGCTAATAATAAGGAACGTGTAAAAAAAGCATTCTATCTTGAATTTGCTATCTGCGCAGGTTATGCAACCTTGTTCTGGGCAGTCTGTATGTTTATGCCACAGATTTTTGCACAGATTTTTACAAATGACCCTGCACTTGTAGAATATACCATTTGGGCAATGCGTATTTATTTAGCAGGTATTTTTGCAATGGGATTCCAAAATAGCTGTCAACAGAGCTTTATGGCACTTGGACAGGCAAAAATCAGCTTATTGCTTGCATGTCTTCGTAAGATTATCTTATTGATACCACTTATTTTCATCTTACCAATGTTCTTTGAAAATAAAGTATTTGCTGTATTCCTTGCAGAGCCAGTGAGTGATATTGCTGCAGCCACAATCACAACCATTGCATTCTTCTCACAGTTCAATAAAATTTTAAATGGAAGTAAGAAAATTTAAACATTCTTTTATCGGTGCGAGAATTTGCCAAAGGCACATTCTTTATTCTCAAAAAGACCAACTACCTTTTCAGATAATTGGTCTTTTTTACATTTTTATTATTCAAATAGCAGCCAATCCCTATTTTTTTATTTATAGTCAATTAATTTGAAACGGCTTACCTGTTGTTTCAGTAATTCAGACTGCGATGACAATTCCTGACTTGTTGCAGAAGTTTCTTCCGCAGATGCAGAATTGTTTTGTACAACACCTGCAATCTGTTCGATACCTGTTTCTACCTGTTTGAGCATATCTGCCTGTTCACGTGAAGTAGAACTTACTTGTTTTGTAATCTCTGCAAATTCCGTCATAGCAACAAGGATATCATTAATGGACTGTACTGTCTTTTCTGTAATACGGTTTCCATTTTCAATTTGTTCCATACTTTTACTGATTAATTCTCGGGTATTTACTGCTGCCTGTGCACTATCCGTTGCAAGTTTTCCAATCTGGTCTGCAACAACTGCAAATCCTCGTCCTGCTTCTCCTGCTCTTGCTGCTTCAATCGATGCATTTAATGCAAGAAGATTTGTCTGTGATGCAATATCTTCAATCGAAGCAATAATATTACGGATTTCTAATGAAGTATCGTTAATATTCTGCATTGCTTCTGTCAATGCAGCTAATTCTTCCTGGCTCTTGCTTGCTTCTTTACCTGTTTCAAATGCTTTCTGATATGCCGCTTCTGCACCCTGTGCATTATTATCTGACATCATATTTACATCATTGATAGATGCTGTTAATTCTTCTACTGCACCAGCCTGTTCTGTAGCACCTTCTGCAAGCAGCTGTGCGCTTTCGGCAAGCTGAATCGAACCATGGGCTACCTCATCCGCAGACTCATTAATCTTTTTCAACGTTGCATTTAAATTATCTCTGATAGCACGAAGACCTGTCAGTACCGGTACATAATCACCGACATATTTGTCTACACAGTTGGATTTCACACTGAAATTTCCATCGGAAAGTTCGGTTAAGATATAGCCGATATCATTTACAATTTCATTTACATTATGGCACATGGTATTCATGGATGAAGCCAGATTTCCTAATTCATCCTGACTTGTATATGTAATATCTACATTCAGACTTCCTTTTGCCATTTCTTCTGCAACAGCTTCCAATTCTTTGATTGGCTGTGTGAGAAGTTCAGTAATCGTCTTTGCCAGACGGATGGTAACGAGAAGTGCAGCAATACTGATGATAGCTGCTATAATCATAATAATTGCATCCAGACGTTTTGCAGTGTGATAAGTAGAATCTGTGATATTGGTTGTATTTTCATCCATATCATTAAAATTATTCTGAACATTTGTCATCATTGGACCGAATTCTGTCATATATTTATTCAGTGCTGCCTGCTGATTGCCTGCTTTCTGTAATTGTATAATCTGTTCATAAGATGCAATTGCCTGAGCTACATATTCTTGTGTTTCTTCAATACGGCTGGTATCTTCTTTATACAGTGTTTCTAATTCTTCCAGATTTGTTTCTAATCTTTCCAAATAAGTGACAGCATCATTTTGAAATTTTTCAATCGTTGCAGCATCATCTGTCAGCATGGATACTGCTACACACTTAACACTTCCCTGCACGGCCATTCTTGAATCCAAAGTATTTTGTGAAAGTGGGTATGCATAATTATAGAAATTATCAAACTGAACTCCTACATATATCAGTCCTACAATAAAAACTACTACTGTTATAAAAAACATTGTGATTGTAACACCAAAACCATTATATAGTTTCTTTTGGATATTCAACTCCTTTAATTTTTCTCTCATATAGTTGCCCTCCAGTATATTATAAAATAATTTTAACACTTCATTTTAAAAATGTCTATTTTTTCATATTCGTATAAACAAAAAAGACCAACTACCCTTTCAGATAATTGGTCTTACTTATATTTTTCGTAGTCAATTAGTGGTCAAACAGTAGTCAAACCACCTTTCCTATGCTCGCAAA
>CAYMHX010000050.1:0-12339 GCA_964390325.1 uncultured Roseburia sp.
TGATTTTTAATGGGTTTGCGAATCGTAACTATGAAGTACTGAATAGTTACGATAATTTTTATCAGAAGGAGAATCTTCATGAAACAAAAAAAGACAATTATTTCTATTATTTTATTCACTATGTTTCTTCTGCTATTTTCCAGTCTTTTTTTACAGTATAATCTTGAATTAAATAATATAAATGAACAAGCTAATATAATTAGCAAGCAGATTGAAGAAGTTTTAAATGAAAACGAAAAAGACTTGGATGAGTTAATAGCATCTTTAAAAGAAGATTGTATTATCCGTGCCCAAGCAGCCGCTTATATTTTAGAAAATGTTTCCATCGATGAAACAGATGTCAATGGATTAAAAAAAATTGCTGAATTACTGCAGGTAGATGAACTTCATTTATTTGATACAGAAGGTACTCTTTACGGAGGAACAAATCCGGAGTATTTTGGTTTGAATATGAATGATGGGGAACAGGTCCAGTTTTTTAAGCCAATGCTTACGGACTATACGTTATCACTGTGTCAGGATCTCACTCCTAATACTGCTGTATCAAAACTAATGATGTATGCTCTTGTATGGAAAAAGGATCTTACCGGAATGGTTCAAATCGGGTTAGAACCAATTCGACTTCTGAATGAGCAGAAGAAAAATGAATTATCGTATTTATTTTCCAATATGCCTACGCAAGCCGGACATATTATGTGCGTAATTGACAGTGATTCTCATATCATTCTCGGTTCTACTGAAAAAGAGTATACAGGGAAAACTTCGAATGATATTGGATTAGACATAACAAATATTATACCGGGAAAAACTTTGTTTTTCTCTGATATAAACGATACTTCTTATTATTGTACATTCAGCGAATATAACGATTATTATATAGCTGTTATGCATGAAGATAAAACCGGATTTACATGTATTATGCCGGATATGATACTTATACTCTTATTTTTAATTGCTGCATCTATTATTATGATAACTTCAATTTCATACTTTATTGATAAAGAACAACAGCAGAAAAAAGAGCTTCATTCAGCACTGGAACGTGCTGAAATAGCAAGCAAAGCAAAGACAAATTTTCTATTTAATATGTCCCATGATATTCGTACTCCAATGAATGCAATTTTAGGACTTGCTAAAATCGCAGAACAGAATATTGATAATAAAGAAAAAGTATTAGGCTATTTAAACGATTTACGCATAGCGGGAGAACATCTTGCCCGTTTAATCAATAATGTTCTCGATATGTCACAAATTGAAAATGGCAAGCTGGAATTTAATATACAGCCTTGTCATCTTCCAACTACACTGAAAACGCTGGAATCCGTATTTATTATGGAAGCCTTGAAAAAAAATATTAATTTTTCTATTCACTGTAATATTATAAATGAAGTTGTATTTTATGATAAGCTGCGTATCGAACAAATTGAATTAAATTTAATTGGCAACGCAATCAAATATACTCCAAATGGCGGAAGTGTTACTTATTCTCTCACTCAGCTAAAACCTGCTGAAAATGGTTATGCTGTATACGAAGGAATTATAAAGGATACCGGTATCGGAATGAGTGAAGAATTTCGTGCTCATGTTTTTGAACTTTTTACACGCGAAAAAAATTCTACTACAAGCGGTATTCAAGGTACCGGATTAGGACTTTCTATTACAAAGAATCTGATTGAGCAAATGGGCGGCAGTATTTCTTGTAACAGTGTCTCTGGCTCCGGTACAGAATTTATCTTCCGTATCCCATTAAAGGTTGGCACTTTGGAAGATTTACCGGTTGAAGCTGCCGTATCTGATACAACTCATAATATCGCCGGAAAACGTATTCTTTTGGTAGAAGATATAGATATAAACCGCGAAATTATTATTGAATTTTTATCAGAATATGAGATAGAGATAGAAATAGCAGAAGACGGTGTAATTGCCGTAGATAAAATAACTTTTGCTGATGAAAATTATTATCATTTAATCCTTATGGATATTCAGATGCCAAATATGGACGGATATACAGCAACCAAATTAATCCGGCAGATGAAAAATCCTGCAAAAGCAAATATTCCAATTATTGCCATGACAGCAAATGCATTTGCAAAAGATAAACAAAACGCACTTGCCGCAGGTATGAATGATCATATTGCTAAACCTATCGATATGGATCAATTAGTTTCTATATTAATAAAATATCTTTAATTTGTAACTATTCAGAGCCAACAGCTCGAAAATTCAAAGAATTTTCGAGCTTAGCTCTGAATAGTTACTTTAATTTTATATAACTTCTTTTATCATTATTTTTTAGGTTCAAGATTCTCGGCGCTGCCCCCCCCCTGAAAAATTTCTGTATTTTCTCATCACTTCATATAACTTATCAATATCAATTGGCTTTGCAACATGGTCATTCATACCACATTCCTTTGCTCTTTTTACATCATCTGAGAAAGCATCTGCTGTCATGGCTATAATTGGAACTGTTTTTAAATCCTGACGATCTAAACTTCTAATAATCTTTACCGTTTCATATCCATTTAAAATCGGCATACGAATATCCATAAAAATCATACTATAATAATTTTCCGGTGTTGACATTACTTGGGCAATCGCTTCTTTTCCATCCTCAGCGGTATCAATATTTGCACCTGTTAAAGACAATATTTCTTTTGCAATTTCTATATTAATCGCATAGTCATCTACTAATAAAATATTTTTACCACTAAAATCAGGCATCTCATCTTCATCATCTGCATTATCCAAATCATCCTGCGCTGTATTTTGCAATTCTAAGTAGGCAGTAATAGAGAATATTGAACCAATATTTAATTCGCTTTCTACTGAAATATCACCCTCCATTAAATTTGCAATATTTTTTGCAATTGACATACCCAATCCGGTACCTTCAATATGCACTGTCTGCTGATTACTGCTTCGCTCAAATGGATTAAACAACCTCTTTAAAAATTCTTCATCCATTCCGATTCCATTATCTTTGATGTCAAACTGATAATATCCATAGCCTTCTTTTTTAGACTCAAGTTCTTTTATAACAAATTCGATTTTTCCACCCGGATTCGTATATTTAATGGCATTACTAAGAATATTTAATAATAGCTGCTGTAAACGTACCGAATCACCTCTTACACTCTGATGTTCTATACCTTCACTCCGCATCGTTAATTCATGCTTTCTATTGTCTGATAAAGGTTTCACAATGTCCAGCATTTTCTTTAAAAATTCTTCCAGTTCAAACTCTTCTGTATTTAACTGCATCTTCGAGTTTTCAATCTTAGCCATATCCAATACATCATTAATCAATAACGATAAATAATTGGAAGAATGATTAATCGAATCCAAACATTCTTCTACTCGCGGAGTATCTTCTATATGATTCTGAGCAATGGTAGCCATTCCGGAAATTGCGTTTAACGGTGTACGAATATCATGTGACATACGGGATAAAAAGTCACTCTTTGCCTGATTTGCCACTTTTGCCATTTCTAAAGCTTCCACAATTTTTCGTTTGTTTTCTTCTTCTTTTCTCCAGCTTACTTCCACATTACGTATCGTAAGTAAAATCTTTTTATCCTTTTCAAGCCAGTAGCAGCGAACCTCTTTATGTTCTCCACTTAATGAAGTATACCAAACAATATAGCTGTCCCCTTTTTTACTATTTAACCGGTCTATGATATAGTCCAGCTCAAATCGTTCTAAATCTTCCGCCTGCATATCATGTGCAAGAAATCCATACATGGTTTCTCCGATTTCGCTGGTATCTACCATACTATTTACATTCCATTTTTCGGTATAACGGACAGAATACTGATTGGTTGCTAAATCAATAATCATTAAACTTTCATAATCGTTGTTTACCGTAAATTTATAAATATTTTCTAACTGAATATTTTCCATTTGATGGATTTTCTTTTCTGTAATATTTTCAATTACACCAATTACTAAAACCGGTTCTCCATTATCATCATGTTTCACGGTTGATAAATGTATATGATACCACTCTTTCCCGCCTCGAAGCGAAATTTCCGAAACAGTCGTTTCCATACCATTATGAATTCGTTCAAACATTTCTTCAAAAACAGGCTGATATTTCACATCTACATACTTTACAGAAAAACTCTGCGGCATATTTTTATATTCCACATTCCAGTTATTTCTTTTTGCAATATCATACGGAAAACAAATTCGCCGCTCCTTTGGATAGTAATAAATCTCAAAAGAATCTGTATTTTGCAGCAATGTTCTTAATAATACCTGCCAGCCCTGCAACTGCTCATTTAACTGTTTTGTCTGCTTTTTTAACCTGTCTATTTTCTTTGCAGTCCGTTTCTCCTCGATAGACATCTGTCCTTTTACTTTATAGGAGTCTATACCAGTAATATCCTGACAATATCCCCGTAATTCATAAATATTTTTCTTATCATATGACTCCACTTTTCCGGCACATCTCATAAATACACTGCCCGATAACGGATGATTCCATACATAAGAAAATTCTATTTGTTCACCACTGGCAAGCATTTCACCAACTGCATTATTTACATAATCAATATATTGCTCGTCAATTCTTGAAAACCAGTGTGTATAACATTGCTCCGGAGAAAGATAAGTTTCTAATCCCAGTAATTTTAGCATAGGCTGATTCACATACATAAAATTCTTTCCTGTATTATCATCAATTAAAATTCTCCAAAGTCCTGTCGGATTAGAGGTGAGCAGTCCACGTTTCCAATCCCTTTTATCCATTGTATCTTTCATTTTATCCTCTTCCTAAAATCTAATTCAGAAACTTATATAATATTGTAAACAGATATTCTTCATCCAATGGTTTTGGAACATGCTCATTCATTCCTACACTAAACGCCATCTGTCTGTCATCTTCAAATGCATTTGCTGTCATTGCTACTATCGGTATATTTCGATATTCAGAATCCATCTGCCTAATTGCTTTTGTTGCTTCATAACCATTCATTTCCGGCATACGAATATCCATTAAAACAATATCATATTCTCCCGGCTTTGCCTGTTTTAAAATTTCCAATGCAATTTTTCCATTTTCTGCTATTGTAACTTCAAAGCCCTTATCTGATAAAATTTCATTTGCAATTTCCTGATTAATTTCAATATCCTCTGCCAAAAGGACTTTTTTTCCACTAAAATCCATGCATATAGTTTCTTCTTTTATTTGTACTTTTTCCCATCCACAGGAAGTTGCAATTATTTTCTTTAAATTTGACATAAAGAGTGGTTTTTCACAAATTGCTGTAATTCCGGCTTCTTTTGCTTCTTCCCGTATACATTCCCAATCGTATGCTGTAAGAATGATAATCGGTACGTCGTCACCAATCTCTTTCCGAATTCGTCTGGCTACCTCTATTCCATTCATATCAGGCATCATCCAGTCAATAATATACATAAAGAACTCATCTTTTATGTCATATGCCTGTTTTGCTCTCAACACGGCTTCTTTTCCATGCAGTGAAAATTCCGGACGCATTCCGATATCTCTTAGCATCTTCATAACCGTATCACAGGTATGGAAATCATCATCTACCACCAATGCACGAAATCCTTCTATCTGGCTGAAATCATATTCAAAATGTCCTTCTTTTTGAATTTTAAAGGTTAAGGAAATAATAAATTCACTGCCTTTTCCTACTTCACTCTTTACTTCAATCTTACCATTCATCATATCAACAATATTCTTTACAATGGAAAGACCTAAACCGGTTCCCGGATTTGCTTCACTGGTATTGTATTCTTCACGCGCAAACGGTTCAAAAATATGTTCCAAAAACTCTTTTGACATACCCTTACCGCTGTCTTTTATATGAAATTCATAATTTCCATAATCTCGCTGCTGCTGCTCTTTTTGAACAATCCTTACGGATATCGTTCCTCCGGAAGATGTATACTTTATCGCATTGCTAAAAATATTAAGGATTACCTGCTTTAACCTTAATCCATCACAATAAATCATTTCATCTCTTACATCACAGGTATCAATATAAAAATCTATCTGTTTTGCACTTATCTGTGACTGCACCATAGCCCTTATATCATGCATAATTTCTGCAAGATTTTCTTCACTTTCATTCAATACAACTTTACCGCTTTCGATACGGTTCATATCTAAAATATCGTTAATTAAAGAAAGCAGATGATTACTTGATGAGGCTATCTTCTTCAAATAATCTTGTGTTTTCTCTTTATCCTCAATATGTGTTGCTGCCAATGCCGTAAAACCTATAATTGCATTCATCGGTGTACGCATATCATGTGACATATTGGAAAGAAACTTCGTCTTTGCTTTACTTGCATGCTCTGCATACTTTAACGTTTCCTCTAAAATTTTGTGCTGCTGTACTTCCTCATCCACATTACGCAAACCGATAATAACAGAAAAATCCTGTTCATTGGTATCATCCCGCGCCACTCTTGCGTTAAAATAATGAATATCACCATTTTCCTCAATTCGATAATCCAAAGTATAAAACGGCTTTTTCTGCAGTCCTTTTTTTATTACTTCGGGATTCATACCCGTCTTAAACTTTTCTCTGTCTTCCTCAAACACAAAAGCATCTGCAAATCGCTCCACACGTTCTGCATAACTAAACAATTCTTTCTTTTCATCTTTCCATGAATCAAATATTTTATCTACCTGATAATCTATGATCGAATCTTCATCTAACTTCACATAACTGATATTATCAAATTTGTCACACAATTTTTGAATAACCAAATTTTTTCGATGTGAATCTCTTTCTTTCTGCTTTTGCTCTGTTAAATCATGGACGACACACATTCCTATAATATCACCTGTATCATCATCTTTTGACAGATAATAAGTCTGCTTATTTTCTGTCACATTACCATTCACTGTTCTGGAACTGCAAAATACATCTACTACATATTCGCCTTTATTATAACAGGAAATCATATAGTCTGCATTACTTACCCGTAAAAACTCCTCTTTATCGGATACCAGCATGTTTTCACTCCACCAGATTTCAAACTCATTATAATCAAGATTTCGATATGTTTTTACGCCTTTAGATGTTTTTTCCGAATACAATCTGGTTCTTGCATCAACTATCTCACCTATAATTTCATTTTTTGTCAGATTCACTTCTAAGTAACCAACTGAATTGGCAAGAATTGCTTCGATACATTTTTTCTGTCTTTGAACAAGTCGTTTTACCATTCCCTGATGCTCAATAATTCCTGTTGCAAGCAATGGATTTCCATCTTTATCTCTTTTACTAATCTGCAATTTTACACACAAGAAAAATATACGTTCTTTATCTTCAAATGCACATTCACAATTTGCTTTTCCGCTATGACATTCTTTGAAAAAACGGAAAAACTTTCCATGATATTCATCTGCCACAAAATCGTCAGCAAAAGAATAGGGCATATTTTCATAGACTTCCCTGCATGAAAAAGCCTTCCTCGTCTTTTCCGGAACATATACCGTTCTTTTTGGAATATCATATTGAAAGAAATATATATTTAATTGTTCGAAAAGAATCTTCTGTATATCTATTTCATTTCTTACATTTTCTAAACTATCCATAGAACTCCTCTTTTATTTTTCGCTTCCTTACATTGAAAGCGATGCGGTTTTCTGTCTATATTGTTTCTCTATTTCACCAAACTGCTCTTTTAAATCTCGGAATGCCTCTATCACTTTCGGGTTAAACATACCACATTCTCCATTACAAATCATATCCATTGCTTTATCGTGGGGGAATGCCTTTTTATATACACGAGGCGAAACAAGTGCATCATACACATCAGCTACCGCAACTACCTGTGCCCAGATAGAAATCTCATCTCCGCAAAGCTGATCCGGATAACCCTTTCCATCCCATCTTTCATGGTGGTGTCTGCATATATCATAAGCGTATCTGTAAAGTTCTTTATCCATGAAATTCGGCACTCTCTCTAAAAGCTCACATCCCTTTACCGTATGCTGTTTGATTATCTCATATTCATCCTTATCTAATCTGCCCGGTTTATTCAAAATATTATCTGGTATTGCAATTTTTCCTACATCATGTAAAATAGCTGAAGTTGTTATTGTTTCAATTATATCCTCTGACAAATAGTACTCCTCATACATTTCGCTTACCTTCTTCATTAAAAGCCTTGTATATGCACAGATACGCTGTACGTGTTCTCCCGATTCGGAATCCCTGAATTCAATAGCAGTTGCTAATACTTCCAGTGTACTTCGCATCAGCTCATTAATATGTTCATCTTTCTGTTGTATGTCGCTTTCCAGTTTCTTACGATACTTATATAGCTCAATGACAGAATCTACCCGGCATCTTAAGAACTCCGGAATAAAAGGTTTTTGAATGACATCAATTGCACCTAAATGATAACTGTCTAACAACATATCCTGTTCGTCTGCCGCTGTTACAACAAAAACAGGGATACTATTTATTTTTTGTATATCATTCAAATGCTTTAAAACTTCTATTCCACCTATTCCCGGCATATGTAAATCCAAAAGTATAGCCGAAATATCATTTCTATTATCGATAATTTGATTTGCCTCTCCACCGTCGCTTGCTTCGATAACACAATAACTTTCTAATATTTCTGATAAAATGATTCTATTAATATCAATATCATCAACTATCAAGACTACATCTTTTTTTAACATTATTTATATTCCCCAATACATTTCATAATCTGTTCCTGTATCGGAATCATCGCATCAATTGCTGCCGGTACTAAATCCATCTTATCTTCTTTGATTAGTGTAAGTATTTTTACATATTCATCATAAAGCGGTGTAAGTCCCAAATTTCCAGCCGCACCTTTTAACGCATGAATACGTTCGTATATTTCATCCAGATTATCACTTGTGACATTCATCTTTATTACCATATCATAAAATTTAAAAATAAGTCTTTCGTAAAGTGACTGTTTTCCATTAAGTGTTGCTAATACCTTATCCACATTTACACCTAATTCTTTTAATTTCTCCAACATATTTTCTTCCTCCTATGTACTTTCTACTTTTTTTTACATGTTGCTACTAATTTTAATAATTCTTCTACCTCAACCGGTTTATTCATATGTCCATTCATACCTGCTTCCTGCGATTTTTCTGCATCCACTTCACGCGCATTAGCAGATACTGCCATAATACAAATACTTTTTGCATCCGTTCTGTCCATACTGCGGATTGCTTTTGTTGCCTCTATACCATCCAGAATCGGCATCCTAATATCCATTAAAATCAAATCCAGGCTTCCGATTTCTGAAGCTCCAAAAACCTCTATTGCCTCTAATCCATTAGAAGCGGTCAGAACAGTTACACCTTCGTCTTCTAAAATACTTTGTATAATATCAATATTTAACTCAATATCATCTACAACCAACACAGTTGCACCTGTTAAGTCATCCTCCTGTGTCTCCACAATAGCCTGCTCTGTTTCTGTTTCAATCTTTGTTTCGATTTCTTTTTCTTTATCAATCTTAAATGTTAAATTAATATCAAATTTACTCCCTACACCAAGCTGACTTTCAATATCAATGGTTCCACCCATTTTTTCTAACAGTTTTTTTACAATGGTCATTCCTAAACCTGTTCCTTCATAGCTGCTTCGGCTTGATGTTGATTCCTGTTCAAATGGGTCGAAGATTTTTTGGATAAATTCTTCACTCATACCAATTCCGGTATCTTCCATATGGAAACAAAATGCTGCTTTTTCTCCATCTTTTGATTCCTTTTCTTCCACCAAAAAGCATATTGTTCCGCCATCTTTTGTATATTTCACAGAATTACCTAAAATATTGATAATAATCTCATTTAAACGAACTTCTGAACCTATCAGATACGGATGTTGAATCTTTGTATAATCATATTCAAACGTCAGATTCCGTCCATATTTTCTGCCATTGATAACATCAATACAATAATCTAATTGTTCACGAATATCAAATGCATTCTCTTTCGTATCTTCCTGCTCAGAAACTACCTCTGTCATATTCAATACATCATTTACCAACATTCCTAACTGTTTTGATGCAACGAACATTTTCACAAGACAATCCATTACCTTTTCTTTATCATCAATATTTCTTCTGGCGACCTCTATCATTCCCACGATTCCGTTGATAGGAGTTCGAATGTCATGTGACATTCTTGAAATAAACTCATTTTTCGCTTCATTTGCTTTTTTTGCAGACTCTGCTTCCTGTAAAATTTTAAGACTATATTTTTTCTGTAAATTAAAATAAACAATAAACAATAGAATAATCACAATCGACACAAGCAGCATCAACATAATCCATGGGTACTCGTTAATAAGTCTAAAGAGTGTATATTCTTTTTCACCCAAATAAGCATATTCTGATTTTATTTCTTCTACGAGGCTTTCATCCATATTACGAACTGCTTTATTTAAAATCGTTAATAAGCGATTATCCGTATGGAATGCAGTTCCTATTGTAAATTTTAACGGATTTGCTCTTACACGCGCCTGTAATTCATTTTTTTCGTCTTCCCATATGATTTTTTCTGCATGAAGCGTATTGGTACTATATCCCTCTACCTCTCCGTTTCGCACGGCTTCAATTGCTTCTTCGTCGTATAAATAATCGACATATTCAATATCACCAAACATATCTCTTACAGAATCCTTTACAGAACTGTAGGAAAGTCTGGCACCTATTTTAATGACTCCTGTATGGTCAGAACGATATAGCCATGAATAGTTTACATTCAAATAAGGTTCTGTTATTCGATAACCTTGATTTTCTGCCGTAGAAAAATCATCACTACAGTCAATACAAATATCAGGCTCATCTGACATGAGTGCATCTACATATTCTTTTCTGTCAGTTACCATAATATATTTGTATTTGATATTTGCTTTCTTTGCAAGTTCTGCAAAGACATCTACCATAATACCTTTATATTCACCGTTTTCTATATATGAATACGGATAACGGTCCGGATTTACTAAGACTTGAAATACTTCCCTGTCCTCCTGTACTTTTCTTAAATAGGCTAATTCATCCCTACTCAAATTTAAAAGTTCGCCTTCATCTATTGGAAAATACTTCTCTTGAAGCTTTATCCTCCAATCCGGTTCATTCAAATCCAGCTTCCTTAATGCCTCGTTAACAATCTCCATCAATTCTTCATTTTCTTCACCTACAACTACATACATTTTTTCTTCATGAAACGATTCTAAATACCATTCGTTTTCATTTAAAATACGTACACTTGATGTTGCTGCCACATCAATCTCTCCTGATACCAAAGCATCTACTACATCTGCTATGGTATTAAAATAAACAGGACTATAAGAAAATTTCTTCTCAGCAGCATAGTCGTGAAAACATACATCATGTACGTCATCTGCTACAAGTCCTACCCGTATTCCCTCATAGGTTTCGTAATTACCGGACTCTATGGATATATTTCCGGCTTTTACCGTAAGCATGGTAGCACAGGTACCAATATCTGTATTGGAAAAAAGCATACCTTTTTTTTCTTTTGAACTTCCATGTGCAGATGTCAAAAGATCGATTTCACCATTATAGAGCATCTCAAAAGCTTCTGCACGGTTTTTTTCATAACCTACATATTCATAATATATCTCATCTGAATATCTTGCCATCAATTGAAGAACTTCGTAGCCATATCCGCTACGCGAACCTTCTTCCTCTATATGGTATCCTTCTCTGGCAAAAAATCCTACTTTTATTTTATTTTCTTCATTATAAACTGTTTCCGCACAGACCTTTGAAGGCTGAAAATTGCCGAACAGAAGAAAAAGCACCCCTAAATACATTATATTTATCAGAAATCGTTGTTTAGAATGTTTCTTATTTTTCATCTTATGTACCTCCATCTATATTCTAAACAAAAAACCCTAGTGCTTCTAGTCACAATGCTAAAAACCTTAGGGTGCGGACACATCTAAATACATATGCATTGTAACAAAAATATCTTATAAAAGCAATGTTTATATTAAGTTTTCATTCACTTTTATATGCAAAAAGGTGACTGTTCACAGAGCAGATAATCACTTGCTGATTTGCTGCATAAGAAAGTGAGTCAAGAGTTGATTTTTGCTTCGCGAAGCGAATTTGCATGCAAAAATCAATGAGTTACTGGAACGGAATGAACAGTAACGCAAAAAAGAAATTGCCACAACAGGGGCAATTTCTTTTTTATATACCAATATTAGTATTTTCCAAAATCTCCATCAAGAGAAATAATCTTCTCATTTGGTTCTTCATATACAACGAGTTCTTCTGTCATTGGTACATATCCGCCACCTGCTCTTGATAAAAGATTATATC
>CAYMHX010000051.1:0-12141 GCA_964390325.1 uncultured Roseburia sp.
AGCCTTAGATGGCAACTCGGATATCATCTTTGCATAGGGGGTTCTGAATAGTTACGGAATATGAATATAATGTAAGTGGAGGTGGAACGATGGGAGCAACGGTATTAAAAAGCATATCTGCTGAAAATTTTGCTTCGTTTGCTGAAAAAGTAATATTTACTTGTGTTGCAGATGAGAGTAAAAAAGAATATATGATGAATACCTTTGAAGTAGGAGATGATATTATTAATAAAGTTTCTTATGTGTATGGTGCTAATGGTTCTGGAAAAACTTTCTTTTGCAAAATTTTAAGAGAGATTCAGCGAATGATTGTATTGTCTCCGCTTTCAATGATGAAAAATTCGCAAATAAAAGCATTATTTCCAAATGAAGAATTATTAAAACCAATTCCTAAATTTGCTTTTGATATTGCATATCATGAATTGCCAACAACATTAGGTATTGATATGATTATTGATGATATTACATATCATTATGAATTTTCAGTTTTTGAACAAAAGATAGTACATGAGCTTTTAACTAAGAAGTATCGCAGAACAGAAAAAATTTTAGAAAGGACATCGCCAGCATTTCAAGATATAACACTTAAATCAGAACTTAAAAATTTTGAAGATACAAAGCAGGTTGTTAAAGAGGATGCATTGTGTTTGGCAATGGCAGCTATGTTGAATAACAATTTTGCAAATATATTGGTAGATGCAATTAAAGATATTAATATATTTAATATGACATCTCCTCGTCTAAATCCGGGCGAGATGGAAGCCTTTTCAGAAGAACGTATTGAAAAATATGTGAAAATTTTGAAAAAAGCAGACCCTACTATTCGAGAAATGTATGTAAAGTATGAAGAAGAGGAAGTGGCAAGACAAAAAGTAGATTCAGATGATTTTGAAAATAGAGAAATTATAGAAACTAAGACAACTGTACGAGTAAAAACAAATCATGCATTATATGATCATGGTATTGAATCAGAATTTGGTACGGATAAGATTGAATTTTTTAAAGATGAATCATTAGGAACTGTAAAATTATTTACTACATTGCCACATCTATTTGATGTATTAGAAAAAGGTGGGATATTAGTTTTAGATGAAATTGAAAATAGTTTGCATCCCGCACTAGTTAAGGAAATGGTTTCTCTTTTTATAGATAAAGAAAGTAATCCATACAATGCACAGTTGATATGTACAACACATCAACCATTATTGGTTAGTGAAAATGTTAAACGAGATCAAGTATGGATTCTTAGTAAGGATAAATTTGGAAAGAGCTCTTTGAAAAGATTGAGTGATAAGAGTTTTTCTAGGACGAAAGTTAATCTTACAAATAAAATATTGGAGGGAGCTTTGGGATGTAACCCAGAAAAATTTTTCTAAAATAACACTGGATAGAAAAAGACACTGAGCTGCCACACTCAGTGCCATGGAAAGACATAAGCTATAAACTCTGCCTTAATATAATTCGCAAAATTAATTTTATCACAGAGTTAAAAAAAATACAATAATGGATAAGTCTTTTCGTCAGATTTCACAAATATTTTTAATATAATGTGTACCGCCAATACACAAGAAATCTGTTTTTCTTCCTTGTGATTTTATAGATATAAAATTAAAAAGGGAGGAAAGAAAATGTATCTTTCTGATTATATTAAAGTTGACTGTAAAGGTCATGCGAATTTCGCATTTGTAGATGTACGATTAGATTCGGATAATCGCATTTTTATTGATCCAGCTGTATTAGAAAACGCAACAGATGAATGGAGTATTAATGCAAATAACTATGTACAGTCATTTTTTGATTGTTTGTTTAAAGCGCTGAAAGACAATCAGCTGAATGAGTTATTTGATCATGCACATGAACAGAACGCCACTAAATTTGGTTATGGTAATGGGCAGAATGGAAAAGGAAAAACTGCTGATGGCTTAGAAGAAGCATTAAGTAAATTAAAGAATTTGGTACATGTAATTCCAACTATCAGTAAAGGAGAGGATGTACCTATCTTGATAGAAGGATTTGCAGAAGATTGTATGTCAGATCTTCTTACTAATATTTTACATGAACAACTGAATGAATTTACTGCACAGCAAATGAAGTGTAGAGGAATTCCGGCAACAGGAAAAAGTACTTTTTGGACTTGGGATATGATAGGTAATAGATGGCATCAAGTAACAAAGGAAAGTTGGTTTTATAAGGGTAAAGAATTGTTAATGGTTCCTAAATGGATTGTGAGAAAAAATTATCTTTTTAAAGCACATCAGTATCTATATGGCGTTATAATCGAAAGAATGCAGGCTGAAAAAGGCTGGGAAGATATGAAAAAAATAGATGTACTGAATAATATGCCAAAAGATAATGAACATTGGGAATATGAAACTGTTATTCAGTATACAAAAGAGCATCCAGATGCATTAGAAGAATATCATGAACGAATTCCAAAGTATTACAGTCGTGCTCATGGTATAATGAGTGATGAGGAATTAGATATTGCAATTTATGGTTCTAAAATAGAGTAGTATCTATTAAATCAAAAATTATATAGTGGCATATAATTTACTTAAGAGGGTGAGCATGGCAACTTGCCTTTATAAATTAGTACGATACGAGAAGATATTTAAGCTAATCTATACATGAAAAATGTTAAAAACAGCCTTGTGATATGTGAATATCCAAGGCTGTTTTTGCTAAGAAACAAAGTAGGTTAGCCACAAGGGAAAGGGCATTGTTCCAATAACTATTTTTTATGACCTTTATGTTTATGATTTGGCAAAGATGCTAATTTTTTTGATTTTTTTAGTATTTTTCTTAGGTCAGTAATTTCTTTTTCTGAAAGTGTGTGGTAATTAATATCCATCTCGTGACAAATGGAACGCAGGCATGCATCAATATCATCTTTGCTTCCTTTGAGCATTTCCTGATACCGTTCCAATATTTCAACAGTAGAAGGAATCGGTTCAATAGGTATGGATTCAATGGCATATTGATGATTTTTTCTTATGGTACGAAGAATCGAATTCCAGTCATTGTGGATGGTATGGAAAAAATATTCATCTTCTTCAATGTGGGATTTTTGCAGTGTATTTAGATATAAGTCATTTGCATCCGGATTATGTTGTTCAATATATTTATCAATAATAGAATTTAATACCAAATTCATATTTTTAATCTGCATGGTGGCAACACCGTCTACATAAATTTCGGTATGGAGCATTAATTTGATAAAGTCAGGATGTTTGATGATTTCACATAAAAGACGATTGTTAAATTGCTGACTTTTCAAAAGTTCTAAGGTGGCATCGTCTAAAAACAATTCCGAAACAGCAATGTTTTGTGGTTCTCTTGTTTCAGACATTCCTGCAAGCCAGTCTAAAGAAACTTGATAATATTTTGCAAGTTTGGTAAGCAGGGATAAGCTGATATCTTTATAATCTTTATTTTCATAGTTACTAAGTGTTGCAGGCGATATATCTACTGCTTTTGCAACATCATCTAATTTGAGATTTCGTTCTTTTCGTAATTCCCATAATTTTTCCTGTAGAGATAATTGTGTTTTCATAGATGTCCTCCAATCGTATAAACTATTTTAACATAAATGCTTGTTGGGGATAAAGTAGATTTTACAAATGTAAAAAATGAAGATTTTTCATACATTTTTTAACTTTGTGTACATACGGGAAAGAGGTCGTTTTTGTTATATGATACATTCAGTTTTTTAGGAAACGAAAAATTGAATGACCGTCCGAATAGGATATGCTGTCTGGAGAAGTGATCGCGATGAAATGAAAAAGAGCGCACCAAAGCAGCGAAACATCGGAGAAAATTCGAGCAGGAAATCGGATAGGAAAGTAATTTGGGAAAGCGGCGACGAAATGCGATAAAAATGGATTGTGAGATGAAATATCTATTGCTATAATACAAAGGAAGAACCAGAAGAATCGGAAGAATAAAAATAAAGTCTTTGAACTTTTGAGAGGAGAAAAATAAATGACTGATGCACAGCAGAAGGCAGCTGCAAAGAAGTTTGCTGCTGATTGGAAAGGCAAGGGATATGAAAAGGGGCAGAGCCAGCCTTTTTGGTTATCTCTTTTAAGAGATGTTTATGGTGTAGAACATCCGGAACAATTTATTTTATTTGAGGAGCAAGTACATCTTGACCATACCAGTTTTATTGATGGCACAATTCCATCAACAAAGGTTTTAATTGAACAAAAAGGCTTGGGAAAAGATTTGAAAAAGCCTATTAAACAGTCTGATGGAACATTGCTTACACCATTTCAGCAGGCAAAACGTTATATTACGGAGTTGCCATTGTCACAGCATCCACGTTGGGTAGTAACGTGTAATTTTGAGAAATTTTTTGTGTATGACATGGAACGTCCGGGTGGAGAACCAGAAGAAATTTTGTTGGAAAATCTTCCAACAGAGTATTACCGATTGTCTTTTTTAGTAAATAGTGAAAATCCACATTTAAAGCGAGAAATGGAAGTTTCTATTGCAGCAGGAGAAATGGTAGGTCTGCTTTATGATGCATTTCATAAACAGTATGTAAATCAGGATAGTGAATATGCATTGAAAAGTCTGAATGTCCTTTGTGTACGTTTGGTATTTTGCCTTTATGCAGAAGATGCGGGTATTTTCGGGCATCATGGAATGTTTCACGATTATCTTGCGGAACATGATACACGCCATATGCGAAAAGCATTAGTGGAACTGTTTCGAGTTTTAGATACCAAGCCAAGTGAGCGTGACCCATACTTAAAAGATGATAATCCGACTTTGGCAGCATTTCCATATGTAAATGGTGGGTTGTTTGCAAATGAAGATATTGAAATTCCGCCTTTTACGGACGAAATTAGAGAGTTGTTATTAAATAAGGCAAGTGCTGATTTTAACTGGTCTGAAATCAGTCCAACGATTTTCGGGGCTGTATTTGAAAGTACCTTAAATCCTGAAACGCGAAGAAGTGGCGGTATGCACTATACTTCAATTGAAAATATTCATAAAGTGATTGACCCGTTGTTCATGGAAGAATTGAAAAAGGAATTTGCAGAACTTTGTGAAATTGCAGTAGAACGTACAAAAGAACGGAAATTAAGAGAATTTCAAACAAAGCTGGCAGGATTGACCTTTTTAGATCCAGCGTGTGGAAGCGGAAATTTTTTAACAGAAACTTATATCAGTTTACGAAGATTAGAAAATGAAGTATTGCGGGAATTATCACATGGACAGATTTCTTTTGGTACATTAGATTATAATCCGATTCAAGTTTCTATTGGACAGTTTTATGGAATTGAAATCAATGATTTTGCTGTAACAGTTGCCAAAACAGCGTTATGGATTGCAGAAAGTCAGATGATGAAGGAAACGGAAGAAATTGTGTTGATGCATTTGGATTTCCTGCCGTTAAAATCATATAGCAATATTGTAGAGGGAAATGCACTACGGATGGATTGGGAAGAAGTTGTTCCGAAAAATGAGTTGAATTATATCATGGGGAATCCACCATTTGTAGGAGCATCAATGATGACAAAAGAGCAGAAAGAACAAGCAGTTTCGATTTATGGAAAAATTAAGTTGTCGAATAGCATTGATTATGTTGGTGCTTGGTATCATAAAGCAGCTAAGTATATTGATAAAACAAAAATTTGTGTTGCATTTGTATCGACTAATAGCATTACGCAAGGAGAACAAGTAGCACCATTATGGGGAAAGCTGATTGATGCCTATAAGATACATATAGATTTTGCATATCGTACTTTTAAGTGGAATAGTGAGGCAAATGAAAAGGCTGCTGTACATTGCGTTATTATTGGTTTTAGTCAAGCAGAAAGCAGGAGAAACAGAAAATTATATTTAGATGATACACGCATAAATATAGTTGAAAATATTAACCCATATTTATTAGATGCACCAACAGTTCTTGTTTCAAGCAGAAGTAAGCCGATTTCTGATGTTCCCAAAATGGTATTAGGTAATAAACCTGCTGATGGGGGAAACTTAATTTTGTCACAAGAGGAAAGAAATGAGATAATAAAACGTGAACCGATTCTTGAAAAGTATATTCACCCTTATATTGGTGCTGTGGAGTATATTAATAATAAAATTAGATATTGTCTTTGGCTTGTAGATGTGTCACCAACTGTTATAAAAAATAGTCCGGAATTAATGAAGCGTCTTGAAGCAGTTCGTGAGATGAGAAAAAATAGTACTGCTGCACCTACAAGAGAAAAAGCTGATACACCAAATCTTTTCTTTTTTATTTCACAACCTGAAACGAATTATTTATTAATTCCAAGTACATCATCTGAAAATAGACGTTATGTACCAATTGGATTTATTACACCGGATATTATTGCAAGTAATTCAACAACTATCGTTCCTAACGCAGATTTATATCATTTTGGAGTATTGACATCAAATGTACATATGTCATGGATGAGGACTGTTGGTGGTAGATTAAAGAGTGATTATCGTTATTCGGGTGGAATTGTGTATAATACTTTTCCATGGTGCAATCCAACAGTGGAACAAAAAAATAAAATTGAGCAAACAGCACAGACAATTTTAGATGCAAGAAGTAAATATCCAGAATGTTCACTTGCAGAGTTATATGATGAACTTACTATGCCATCGGAACTTCGCAAGGCACATCAAAATAATGATAGAGCAGTTATGCAGGCATATGGATTTAATATTAAGACTACAACAGAAAGTAGTTGTGTGGCAGAGTTGATGAAGATGTATCAGGAGTTAGTGGAGAAAACTAAATGATTAATGAAAAAATATATAGTTATACAAAGATTCAAGTTCCGATTACATTGAAAGAAGGAATATCAGATTATGAAGATAGCAGATGTTATATGGATGTAAATATTGATAATTTTTGTCAGCAAGAATGTTATATTGGGATGCAACGAATTGAGAAAATTTGTATTCAACGCATAAAAAAAGGTAAAAGTAAAGAAGGTATTTCAGCACCACGATGGGAAGTTGAAGTGATTATTGCAGAAAAGAAGAATGAAGATGAGGTTATAGAAATTATAAATTCTCTTTGTGAGATTCTTTCACTTGCTTGTGCAAAAAATTATAAATGTTTTCAAAATAGTGGGTTTTATGGTTTTTCAGTTCTAAGTATGGATATCAAACGTAGTTATGCAGGAGAAAACCAAGTTTTTGGAGAGAGAGATTTTAATTATAGATGTGGCTATGTTAAAATGACAGAAATATCCAATATAGAGAAAAATATTTTTGAACTTCCTAAAATAGAAATTTCATATTCAGAACTTTTACAGAGATTAAATAAGGCATTTCTAATAGCATTAAGAAGTGGAGATGTGGTATCAAGATATATACTATTACATTATTTATTTGAAATTATGTATGCAACACCAGAATATCAGGATTTAAAAAGGGTATATGAGAAAAATAAAGGTAAAAAGGGGGATGAGAAGCGAGGTGAAATTTTATTCAAATATTTACAGAATGAATTTGGGATAAGGGAATATTATGATTTTGGGAAAAAACAGGATTTAACATCAACAATTTTAGTTGATATTATTAACACAAGAAATGAATTAGTGCATAGGGCAGATATGTCAAAAATTTCCGAACTGATGTATCATCATCTAATTCCGATTTTGCAAAGAGTATTAGAAAAATAGCTATTATTGTAATTAAAAATAAAATTTGTTTAAAAGCAATTGACTATAAAAGGTTAGTTGCTTTTATTTTACCCATCATCAGAAAAGGAATTGATATCGATGAAAAATGAAAACTTAGAAGAATTAAAATATGAACAATATGTAACTGAAAAAAAGCTGACTGCAGCTAAGCATAAAGAAAAGCAGTTGCAAAGCGAATTAAAACGATTAAATCGAAGTGAGAGAACCCATCGTCTTTGTACTCGTGCAGGAATGTTAGAAACTTTTTTGAAAGAGCCAATTGTTTTAACAGATGATGATGTAATGGAACTTTTAATTTTTATTTTTCGTGATAAAGCAGTTCAGCAAAAATTGGATATGCTGATTGAAAATCGAAAGAAAATGTTGGAAATCGAACTCGAATAATCCCTTAGCTTTAGATAAGGGCGCAACTATACACCGCCCTAAAGGACGGTGCGTTGCGTTCTGCCGAAAGCCCCTTGCAGGGAGCTGATGATTTACACAAAATGAATTTTGTCTAAATCATCCAGAGGAAGCTACGCTTCCCCTGCGTTGGCTACGCCAACTACCCCTTTGTGAACTTGTGTTCTGGAAATGATTGTAGAGCAATCATTCCCAGAACACAAGTTTTATAAAATGCTTATAAAATAATTGCATATCAAGTATTTTTACCAAGCAGGAATCAAAATGATATCCTGCTTTTTCTATGCCCAAAACGTAGCGAAAGGAGATGATGTCCATGCCCAATCCTCACTTTGACATAAAGATTACGCAACGCAGTAAAGGTCAGTCTGCTGTTGTTGGAGCAGCCTATCAAAGCGGTGAAAAGTTATTTTCAGAATATGACCAAAAGTATAAGAATTACACACGAAAAGAAGGCGTTGTTTATACAGAAATTATGCTGCCTGTAAATGCTCCACCCGAATATGCAGACCGAGGAATTCTTTGGAATTCTGTGGAGGAAATAGAGAAGCAATGGAATTCGCAACTGGCAAGAAGACTGGTGCTTGCTTTACCGAGAGAAGTGCCGTTAGAACTGTATCCACAGATGATAAAGGAGTATTGCCAAGAACATTTTGTTTCAAAAGGAATGTGTTGTGATTTTGCGATTCACGACCCAAAACCAAAAGGAAATAATCCACATTGTCATGTGATGTTGACAATGCGAGCAATTGATGAAAATGGAAGATGGTTGCCGAAAAGTAAAAAGGTGTATGACCTTGATGAGAATGGGGAACGGATTCGTCTTTCATCAGGTAATTGGAAAAGCCATAAGGAAAATACAGTAGATTGGAATGAACAGTATCATGCGAAAGAATGGAGATATGGTTGGGAAGTAATTCAAAATAAATATCTTGAATTGGTTGGAAGTCCGGAACGGGTAAATCTTCGTTCTTATGAAAGACAGGGATTAGATATCATTCCTACGGTTCATATGGGACCAGCAGTTACGCAGATGGAACGTAAGGGAATTTTAACGAATATCGGCAATTTAAATCGTGATATTCAATCGGCAAATAGTCTTATGAAGACTATCCGTAAAACGATTCATAGTTTACAAGAATGGATTGCAGAATTGACAGAAAAGCAAACAAAAATACTTGCTGAAATGGAAGCGAAAAAGCAAATTCCTAATTTGGTGACGTTATTAAATGAGTATATGGATTTACGGAAAGCAGAGCGTAGTCATTGGTCGAAATTTGGACAACAGAAAGGTACAGTAGAAGATTTAAAAGCAGTTTCTAAGGCTATGATATTTTTGAAATCGCATGAACTTTTTTCTTTAGAAGATTTGGATGCAGCATTGCTTCAGATTAAGGGAAAAGCAAACACAATCAGTACAGAAATGAAGAATACTGAAAAACATATGAAAGTAATTACGGGAATTGAAAAGGCAGTTGCAGAATGTAAAACATATAAATCAGTTCATGACAAATATATAAAAATTGGTTGGAAATCGGCAAAAGCAGTATATGCAGAAGCACATAAGACGGAGTTAGAGGCTTATAATAAAGCGTTTCGGTATTTGAAAAAGCAAGGTGTGGAGCTTGATGTGGATTTGAATATTCTTCAGGAAGAATATCATACTTTGCAAAAATATTATGCAGAGCAAGAGGGAAAACTTAATGCAATTCAGATGGAATTAAAACCTTTAAAAGAAATTCGTTACTGGGTGGAAAAAGTTCTTACATCCGAGCAAAGCGAGTGTGAAAAAAGACCGGAACCGAAATATTCTATTGCGGAAAAATTGGATTATTACAAAGAACAGAGAAAAAAGGAACTGGAGACGAAAGTAATAAAAGAGAAGAAACAAAATAAGGAACGCTAAGAAGCAGTTGTCATTTTTTATAAGATGTCAATTGCTTTTTTGTGGGAAAGGTGATGTGTATGAACGTATTTGACGCAGTAAAACCTATGGTAACAACGAAACAGGCTGCTGAAATGTATGGTATTCGGGTAAAGCGGAATGGTATGGTAGTCTGCCCATTTCATAATGATAAGAATCCGAGTATGAAAGTAGATAAGCGTTTTTATTGTTTTGCCTGTCAGGCAGATGGTGATGCGATAGATTTTGTTTCTAAACTGTTTGGATTGCCAGTCAGAGATGCAGCTATCAAATTAGCAGATGATTTTGGAATTAACTATGATAACAAACGGAGAACTTCTATTCGTCCCCCGTATCAGAGAACCGACTCCCGAACAAGTTTATCAAAAAGAGGAAAAATATTGTTACAGAGTGCTGACAGATTATTTTCATCTTTTGAAAACATGGGAAATGCAGTATGCTCCTCAACAGACAAATGAGGAATGGAATCTGTTATTTGAAGAAGCCCTGCAAAGAAAAGTTTACATAGAATATTTATTAGATATTTTATTGTATGGCACTTTGGAAGAAAAGAAGGCACTTGTAACGAAACAGAAAAGGGAGGTGGTGAAACTTGAACAGCGAATTACAGAATGGTCAACTGGAAGAACAAAACAGCGTGGAAGAAGTGCGAAACAGCTTAGAGCAGACACAGAAAGGTAAGGTTTCTAATTCTGTTACAAATTATAAACGGGTACTGCAATATGACCCATTTTTAAAGGGAGCTATCCGAAAAAATCTTTTGACGGAACGTATTGATATTGTAAAAAATTTAGGATGGTATCGTGACAGTCCTACTTTAACGGATGTGGATATCAAATACTTGTTATTATATTTTGAGGAAACTTATGGATTAACTGTAGAAAAGAAATTGATAGATGCAGTTACCATTATTGCTAACGAAAATCGTTATCATCCAGTCTGCGATTTTTTGAACAGTCTGCAATGGGACGGAACAGAACGGATTCGATTTTGTCTGCATCATTTTCTTGGTTCAGATACGGACGAATATACTTATGAAGCTATAAAATTGTTTTTGTTGGGAGCAATTTCGAGAGTTTTTCAGCCGGGCTGTAAATTTGAAACCATGCTTTGTCTTGTTGGCGGACAGGGAGCAGGAAAATCATCGTTTTTTCGTATGCTTGCAGTAAAAGATGATTGGTTTTCAGATGATTTGAAAAAATTAGATGATGAAAATGTATATCGCAAAATGCAGGGACATTGGATTATTGAAATGTCGGAAATGATTGCAACAGCAAATGCCAAGGGCATTGAGGAAATCAAATCATTTCTTAGCCGACAGAAAGAAACGTATAAGATACCATATGAAATGCACCCTGCAGACCGAAAAAGACAATGTGTATTTGGTGGTTCTTCTAATACACTTGATTTTCTTCTGCTTGACCGAACTGGTAATCGGCGTTTTATTCCGGTAATGGTATATTCAGAACGTGCTGAGGTACATATTTTAGAAGATGAAAAGCAATCAAGAGCATATCTTCAGCAAGTATGGGCAGAAGCCATGGAAATTTATCGAAGTGGTGATTTTTGCTTGAAATTCAGCCCTACAATGAATGAATTTTTAAAAGCCCATCAAAAAGAATTTATGCCAGAAGATACGAAAGCAGGTCAGATAGTGGATTATTTGGAAAACTATTCAGGAAATATAGTTTGTTCCAAACAACTGTATCGAGAAGCACTGGGGCGTGAGTATGATGAGCCGAAACAATGGGAACTGCGAGAGATTAACGATATTATGAATAATGCAGTGGAAGGTTGGAAGGCGTTCCATAATCCTCGACATTTTCCAAAACCATATCAGCGACAGAAAGGTTGGGAACGTATAAAACAGCCCGACAACGCAAGCGAAAATTTTCAGGAATTAACGGAAGAAGAAATAGAACAGTTGGAATTTCCAAAAGAGTGGTTGTAAGAAAAAAGAGAATGGTTGTCGGTAGTGTTGTCGGGCAGATTGTCGATTTTGTTGTCAGGTAAAGGATAGAAATATATTGTTTTTTCAGTATTTTTTCTTTTTTGACAACTATGACAACCAAATAATAAAAGAAAAAGGAAATAAGTAAAATAGAATAAGACAGAATAAAATGAGAGGTTTTTGAT
>CAYMHX010000052.1:0-12044 GCA_964390325.1 uncultured Roseburia sp.
ATTCAGGAGTTTATTTTTGCTTTGCGAAGCAAATTTTCATGCAAAAATCAATCGTTGCTGGTCACGGAGTGAACAGTAACAAGCATTTCTGTCAGCTTTTTTCTTCCCTACTTCTTTTGATTCTACATACTGCTGTTCCCTGTTCTGTACCTCAGCCCGCTTTCCTTTCAGCTTTTCCTTAATGGAAATTCGCTTTGGTTTTTCCTGTGCTTTCTGCTTTTGGGCAAGGTACTGTTCTGCTTCTATTCCGTAAATTCAAGGATTTTTAGGTATCTATCCTTTGTAGTGCGACCACAGTCTCCACATGTGTAGTGTGCGAAAACTGGTCCACTGCCCTTACTCGTTTCAATTTATATCCTCCATCACAAAGAATCCGCAAATCCCTTGCCAATGTTGCTGAATCACAGCTTACATAAACAATTCTCTCAGGTTGCATTTTTATCATGGTTTCCAAGCACTTTTCATCGCATCCTTTTCTCGGTGGGTCTACTACAATGACATCAGGATGAAGCATGCTTTCCGTACCATTCGCATTCTTTTCATAAAATTCCGGCAATACTTCTTCTGCTTTTCCCACAAAAAATTCTGCATTTTCTATTCCATTTAATCTGGCATTATTTTTTGCATCTTCAATCGCCTGTGGAACAATTTCCACGCCATAAACCTTTCCTGCTTTTCCTGCAAGAAATAGTGAAATGGTTCCTATTCCACAGTACAAGTCCCAGACTGCTTCTGTTCCTGTCAATCCTGCATAGTCTAATGCCAAACTATATAATTTTTCTGTCTGTATCGGATTTACCTGATAAAAAGACTGTGGTGAAATTCGATAAGCAATTGCTGTATCTGTCATTGAAAATTCAAACTTTTCTCTACTTTCCTTTTCAGAACAAACACTACTGCCACAGTTTCGTAAATGAATATAATCCGTAATATACGGCTTGCCCCAAATACATTCTGTCACATCACCTAATATTACATTTGTATTTTTCATATTCTGATTAATGGAAATGCTCTGCATTCCTTCTATTTTACATAGTTTTTCCACCAATTTTTCCGAATGCGGTAATACTTTTCCATTCATAATCAAGCAGACCATAATTTCTTTTGTCGTAAATCCATAACGAATTAGGACATGGCGAACCAAACCTTTTCCTGTCTTTTCCTCATAAGGCTTTACCTTATATTCTTCCATATAAGAAATGACTGCTTCTAATATCTCTTGATTTACAGGTACACCAAGCTGACAATCCGTTACAGGTATAATATCATGACTTCTCGCCGCATAAAAACCTGCGACAATCTTTCCTTCTTTATCCATTCCAATCGGAAACTGTGCTTTGTTACGATAACGATATGGTTCTTCCATCCCCACAATCGGTTCCATAACCATATCAATTTCTTCTTCCGAAAAACTTCCAAGACGAATTAAATTATCACGCACCTTCTTTTCTTTGAAAAAAAGCTGTGCCTGATAATCCATCGCCTGAATTTGGCAGCCGCCACACCGTTTATGCAAATCACAACGTGGTGTAACTCTATTTATGGAAGGTTCTAAAATCTCCTTTACTCTGGCATAACCATAGGTCTTTTTTAACTTTGTAATCCGGGCAAGAATTTTATCTCCTACCACAGCATCTTTTACAAAAAAAGCCATGCCCTCATATCTTCCAATTCCTTCCCCGTTTACACTCATATCTTCTATTTTTAATTCAATTACATCATTTTTCTGCATCGAATATTTCATCCTAATCTAAATTACTATTTACTGGTTTTTCTAATATTACTTTCTAATAAACGATTATAGCCAAGCCATTCTAAGTTATTTGCTGGCGTTGCTGCAAAAAGTTCATACAATGTCTGCATTTTGGCATCCATATTATCGGCAAAACTCAAAGCAAGTGCCTCTGCTAAGGCTGGCTTCTTTGGAGAACCAAACTCTAATTCTCCATGGTGTGCCAAAATACAATGTTTTAATTCATTTCCCAAACGCTTTGGAAATCCTTCAATGGCACGCATCCGTTCCCCAATCATTTCCGTACCAATCATAATATGCCCCAACAACTGTCCTTCGTCTGTATAATCATTCTCCGGAAATGTAGATAATTCTTCTATTTTTCCAATATCATGAAAAATAGCTGCACTCAACAATAAATCCCTGTTTAAAAATGGATATGCCTTAGAAAAATAATCACAGTTTTTTGCTACACTTAATGTATGCTCTAATAAACCGCCTACAAAACCATGATGCACCGTTTTTGCAGCAGAGTGGAATTTAAAACGCTTTTCAAATGCAGAGTCTTCTAAGAAAAAACTTTTTAACAATTTACTTAAATACGGATTATTTACCGTTTTAATTAGATTGCATAACTCTATGTACATCTTATCAATATCCTTCTCACTAACCGGAAGATAATCCTTTGGGTCATATTCCCCCTCATGCACTTTTCTGACACGTTTAATATTTAACTGAATATTTCCCTGAAAACTGGTTACATCCCCTGTCACAGCCACATAATCCAAAGTATCAAATTCATCAATTCCAATCGAACCCGGGTCCCATATTTTTCCATCGAGTGTTCCTGTCTTATCCTGAAGAATGACATTATCATAAGGTTTTCCCGCCTTAGTCAATGCCGACTGCTTCATTTTACATAAATAAATTTCGTTAATGCGTTCTCCTTCTCTTAATGTTTCAATATATTTCATAACTCTCTATCCTTACCTTTCTTTGTTCTATTTATATTTTTAATCGTTAACTATTCAGTACTCCCATAATTACGATACAAAATACCATAAAAAATTGTTTTACACTGAAATTTGCCAACTATATATTCGGCAATAAAAAACTACGCCTCATATATAGACCCTCCGTGGGATACAAACACACACACATACAAAAACTGTCACTTCGTGACCGGGTATAACGCAGGCGGCAATTTGGAGTCACCGCCTACATATTACTATTTTAATTGTGATGTTTCCACATCACATCGGATAGACACATATCCACTCGTTCCCTGCCGTTTAATAATCAGACTCACCTTATCCCCCGGTTTTACCTGTAAAAGCTTTCTTTCGTAAGCAGATTCCTCATAGACTGCCATACCACCAATCTCTACAATCACATCTCCACTTTGAAGCCCTGCTGCCATAGCAGGTGAGTCCATCTTTACTTCTTTGATATAAATCCCCCTTGGAATATCATATTCCTTCTCAATTTCATTTGTAACCGTAGTAATTCCAAGTCCTAAATATGCTATCTGTTTTCCATTTGACAACTTTTCAATCAATGTTTTTAAATCAGAAATTGATACTGCCGTCAATGTATTCTCATCTCCCTGACGACTGTAATCCTGCATCACCAAACCAATCACTTCTCCTTTTACATTCAGCAATGCCCCGCTTCCATTCTCACTTGCCACAATATCCGTTGTAAAAATATTATAGTTTACGTCAATTGTAGAAATCGTATTCGTAGTAGATGTAATATTTCCTGTTAAAATTGAAAAATTAACACCCATTGGACTTCCTACTGCAATTGCTAATGTCCCCTGTGGAACAGAAAGTGAATTGCCCAAAACTGCAATTGCAATCTGCTGCATCGTGCTTTCTTCCAGTTCTGATAATGGTACACTTAAAATCGCAATTCCTGTATTACCATCATACTGTTTCATAGATGCCTGCACCTTCACATCATCAATAAAGGTCACATAAATCTCCTGTGCACCGACAATTACTTTCTTTTCCGTTAAAATTAAAAGCTCCTGGCTATTATTGGCAATAATAATTCCTGAACCTTGGTCTTTATTTTCATAATCATTATTAAACCAGTCTATATCGTTTTGCACCCCTGTCACCGTAACAACAAAACGATTTGCCTGCTGACCGATTGCGTAAAGTTCATTTTGAAGCATCTGATAATCTTCCAACGTCGGTTTCCAATTCAGCATTTCAATCGGTTCTTCGGTTTCTGTTTCCATCTGCGTTTCCGTACTTTGGGACGAAGAAGTTTCCGTTGGCTCATCTTCCGGAATAGTTACAACAGGTTTTTGCTCAGGATAAAATAGTGCTTCTATCTTTGGTTGTAAAAAAGCCATGACAAAACTGGCAATCACACCAAATAAAAGCGCCATCACACAGACATAACCTGTCTGTAATGCTACCCTTTTTTTATTGATAGGTACTTCTTTTCTTTTTTCCTTAATAAATTCATACTTGTCTTCCTGCATACAACTTCCCTCATAAAAAAATCATAACCATTCCATACCCTTCATAGTTACAAACACCGAATATAATAGATTATAAAATGAAACCTTCTACCTTGCAACACTTTATTTTCTAAGTACTAATTCATATCATATAAGTTGTTACTGTTCACTCCGTTCCAGTAACTCATTGATTTTTGCATGCAAATTCGCTTCGCGAAGCAAAAATCAACTCTTGACTCACTTTCTTACGCAGCAAATCAGCAAGTGATTAGCTGCTATGTGAACAGTAACTATAAGTTTTGCTTTCCATACGGTTTTGTTTCAGATATAATGTAATATATTATTGTAAAATGAATGAGAGGAATTTATGAACGAAAAAGTATTACACACTTTAGAATATACCAAAATACGAACCATTTTATCCGAATACGCTTTCAGTGAAGAAGCAAAAAAAAGATGTCTTTCCCTCACACCTTCCACTGACCGTACGCAAATCGAACTCGAACAAATGCAGACAAAAGATGCCCTCGACCGTTTATTCAAATGCGGCAAATTGTCCTTTTCAGGTGTTCGTAACTTAAATGACTCCTTACGCCGTTTAGAAATCGGCAGTTCTTTAAATGCCATTGAATTATTGCAGGTCTGTTCTCTTTTAGAGGCAGCAAAACGTGCAAAATCTTTTTCTCGTGCCATGAAAGAAGATGCACCGGCAGATACTTTAACGGATTATTTTGCTCAAATTGAACCATTAACTCCTCTGTGCGAAGAAATCCGCAGATGTATTTTATCAGAAGACGAAATTGCAGACGATGCCAGTCCCACTTTACGCTCCATTCGCCGCTCCATGCATTCTATGACCGACAAAATCCGTACACAGATGAATCAAATGATTAACAATGCTACTACCCGTACCTATTTACAGGATACTGTCATTACCATGCGTGACGGACGTTACTGTCTGCCTGTGAAAGCAGAAGCCAAATCCATGGTTCCCGGTATGGTACATGACCAGTCCGGTAAAGGTTCTACTCTTTTTATCGAACCAATGGCGGTTGTAAACTTAAATAATGAATACAAAGAACTTTTATTAAAAGAAAAAGAAGAAATCGAAAAAATTCTTGCCACTTTAAGCAATCAGGTATACGAATCTTCTTCTTTGATTGCAACAGATTATAAAATACTCATTGAATTAGATTTTATTTTTGCAAAAGCTTCTTATGCACAGACTTATAATGGTGTTGCCCCAACCTTTAATGACGATGGACGAATTCATATCAAAAAAGGCCGTCATCCATTATTAGACCAAAAAAAAGTTGTTCCTATTGATATTCGTCTTGGAGATGATTTTAACTTATTAATCGTAACAGGACCAAATACAGGCGGTAAAACAGTCTCTTTAAAAACCGTAGGCTTATTGACTTTAATGGGACAGTCAGGACTTCACATTCCTGCCTCAGAACGCTCAGAACTAGGTATTTTTGAGGAGGTATTTGCTGATATTGGAGATGAACAGAGCATTGAGCAGAGTTTGAGTACGTTTTCTTCTCATATGACCAATATTGTCCGTATTTTAGAACAGGTCAATGACCGTTCCCTTGTTTTATTTGATGAGCTTTGTGCCGGAACAGACCCCACAGAAGGTGCTGCATTAGCCATTGCTATTTTATCCAAAATGCATCTTTACGGTGCAAGAACGATGGCAACTACACATTACAGTGAATTAAAGGTCTATGCACTTTCCACAGACGGCGTAGAAAATGCCTGCTGTGAATTTAATGTAGAAACTCTAAGCCCAACTTACCGCCTTTTAATCGGTATTCCAGGGAAAAGTAATGCCTTTGCGATTTCAGAAAAACTCGGTTTAGATAGTTCCCTTATCGAAGATGCCAAAAGCCGTATTTCAGAAAATGACGAAAACTTTGAAGATTTACTGGCTGATTTGGAAAAGAGCCGTATTACCATTGAAAAAGAACAGTTAGAAATCAATCAGTATAAAGCAGAAATCGAAACTTTAAAGAAAAAATTAGAAGAAAAACACGAACGTCTCGATGCCAGTCGTGATAAAATTTTACGTGAAGCAAATGAGGAAGCATTTCACATCTTAAAAGAAGCAAAAGATTTAGCCGATGCTACCATTCGTAATTTCAATAAATACAGCAAAGGCACTGCTCCAATGAGCGAAATGGAACGAGAACGTTCTGCTATCCGCGATAAGATGACAGCAAAACAGAAAAAACTAAGTGACCAGAAAAAGACTTCCACTCCTTCTGGAAATGCTCCAAAAAATCTGCATATTGGTGACCGTGTAAAAGTCCTTTCCATGAACGTAACCGGAACTGTCCACACTCTGCCTAACGCCAAAGGCGATTTGATTGTTCAAATGGGAATTTTAAATTCAAAAGTAAACATTCAGGATTTAATTTTATTAGAAGATGAAACCTCACCAAAAAGCGCAAAATTTAATAAAACAGGCGTTGGAAAAATCAAATTAAACAAATCGGCTTCGATTTCACATGAAATCAACCTTATCGGAAAAACTACCGATGAAGCAATTTCTCTATTGGATAAATATTTGGATGATGCTTATATTTCTCATCTTCCATCGGTTCGTATTGTACATGGAAAAGGAACCGGTGCATTGCGAAATGCCGTACACACACATTTAAAACGCACTAAATATGTAAAATCTTATCATTTAGGAGAATTTGGCGAAGGAGATGCAGGTGTCACCATCGCAGAGTTTAAATAACAGTTCAGCCATAGACAATATAATAGGTGAATCATGCTTGCATGAATGAACCTATTATGCAGTCTATGAGCGAAACGCCATTTTATAAGCAAAGTTAGTTGCAAAGCAACGAGAAAGCGACGTAGTCGCCTTTGCGAATGGTGTGAGCTGAACTGTTACTTAATTTGTATAACTATTCAGAGCCAAGGCAATTTGCATAAAAAGAATGACTCTTGCTTGCAAGAAGGAATTCTTTTTTGCAAATTTCTTTGGCGAGAAGCCACAGCGAGGAAACACATAGTGTTTTCGAGCTTGGCTCTGAATATTTATGCAAAAATAAAAACTAGAAAGGAGTTTCCCATGGCTACAAAATCTAAAATTTTAATTGTAGATGATGATAATAATATCGCAGAGTTAATTTCTCTGTATTTAATAAAAGAATGTTTTGATACAAAAATCGTAAACGATGGAGAAGAAGCCCTTCAGGCATTTGAAACATATAAACCCAATTTAATCTTGCTTGATTTAATGCTTCCGGGTATCGACGGCTATCAGGTATGTCGTGAGGTTCGTGCAAAATCTAACGTGCCGATTATTATGCTTTCTGCAAAGGGTGAGATTTTTGACAAAGTATTAGGCCTTGAACTGGGTGCAGATGACTATATAATTAAGCCGTTTGACTCGAAAGAATTAGTTGCTCGCGTAAAAGCTGTTTTAAGACGTTATCAGCCTATCAAACAGGATGATGCTTCACCGGACATTAAATGTGTCCATTATACAGATTTAGTCATCAATCTTTCCAATTATTCGGTTGTTTATCAGGGAAGGCAAATAGATATGCCTCCAAAAGAATTAGAATTGTTATATTTTCTTGCATCCTCTCCAAATCAGGTTTTTACAAGAGAACAATTATTAGACCATATTTGGGGATATGAATATATCGGCGATACTCGAACGGTAGATGTTCATGTAAAACGTCTCCGTGAAAAAATCAAAGACCACGATGACTGGAGTCTTGCTACTGTCTGGGGCATTGGCTATAAATTTGAATCAAGAAATAAATAAATTGTAATTATTCAGAGCCAAGGCAATTTTCATAAAAAACAGGCATTCAGCTTGCTGAAATGAATGTTTTTTTGAAAATTTCTTTGGCGAGAAGCCAACAGTAAAGCGAACTGTTCCAGTTCGCTTGAAATACGTAGTATTTTCGAACTTGGTTCTGAATAATTACATCAAGTTTTCATCAGAAATGGGGATTTTTATGAAACGTACTCTTTATTTAAAATTGACTGCAGGTTATGTTATATTTATTTTACTCAGCTTTCTTGCCGTCACAATTTTTATGTATCATACTGCCTTTCAACATGCGAAACAGCAGGAAGCTGCCTCTCTTTATCGGGAGGCTGCTGCTATTTCTACGACCTATGGGACAAATTATTATTCCCATGCATTGACGAAAGAAGATTTTCGTTTACAACTTACCTCTTTAAGCAAATATTCCAATGTCACGATTTGGATTATGGACACAAAAGGAAGTGTTAATATCGATTCTTCTTCCACTTCCAATACAAAAAAAGAACTAACCGACTTTGATATCCTAGACTTTGGCAATAACTACTATCAAACCGGAAATTTTTACAACTCCTTTTCCTATGATACTCTTAGCGTTTATGCACCAATTACCGTAAACTATAAGGTACGCGGCTATGTCTTAATTCATAAACCAATTTCAGATATTGTAACCACCGCAAATGCCATTACCACCATTGGATATAAAACACTCCTTCTTATTTTGCTGGCAGCCTTATTATTATTTGCACTTTTTACCTATCTCATTTATCTTCCGATTCGCAAGCTCACGAAAACTGCAGATGCTTACGCACAAGGAGATTATAGCATCACCGCTAATATTTCTTCCAATGATGAATTAGGTTATTTAGCTGCATCCATTGATTATATGGCAAACAATCTACACACCTTAGAAGAAGACCAAAAAAAATTTATTTCCAACGTATCGCATGACTTCCGCTCGCCACTCACCTCAATTAAAGGCTATATCGAAGCCATACTCGACGGTACTATTCCAATTGAATTACAGGAAAAATATTTAAATATTATTCTTTTTGAAACAGAACGTTTAAATAAGCTTACACAAAGTTTATTGGAATTAAATAAATTCGGTTCACGCGGTATTATGCTCAATCTTTCGACCTTTGATATTAACCAAACCATCAAGACCACTGTGCAAACCTTTGAAGGCATATGTACCCAAAAACATTTATCCTTTGATTTAACTCTCACAGGCAATCCATTATTGGTACAGGCAGACCATGGCAAAATCCAGCAGATTTTGTACAATTTAATTGACAATGCGATTAAATTCAGTCATAACAACACCACTATTTATATTGAAACAACTACAAAAAATGAAAAAGTTTTTGTTTCTATCAAAGATATGGGAATTGGTATTCCAAAAGAAAGTATTAACAAAATTTGGGAACGGTTCTATAAATCAGACTTGTCACGCGGAAAAGATAAAAAAGGAACAGGACTCGGACTTTCCATTGTAAAAGAAATTATCAATGCACATAACGAGAATATTAACTGTATCAGTACAGAAGGAGTTGGAACGGAATTTATTTTTACACTGCAAAGCAAATAAACATTGAGCCTGAAAAACAAAAAAACTATTTTTCAGGCTCAATTCACTATTTCACTGCAATAACTTCTACTTCGCAAAGAACTCCTTTTGGAAGTGCCTTCACTGCTACGCAAGAACGTGCTGGTTTTCCAACGAAATATTTTGCATATACCTCATTAAAAGCTGCAAAATCAGCCATATCTGCAAGAAAACAGGTTGTCTTAATTACATTTTCAAAAGTAAGACCATTTGCCTCTAAAATCCCTCCAACATTCTTACACGACTGCTCTGCCTGTTCTGTAATTGTTGTTCCTACAACTTCACCTGTTTCTGGTGAAAGCGGAATCTGACCTGATGCAAATAAAAATCCATTTGCGGAAATTGCCTGTGAATATGGTCCAATCGCTGCCGGTGCATTTTTTGTATTTGTTACTTCAAACATATTTACCTCTCATTCCGAAGCGTTTTCACTTGAGGAAAACAAGTAAAATATTAAATTTTGCTTGTAATAAAAGAAATTTGTGACGCTTCGGCACAAATTTTTGATTGAAAATCATTATTTTCCAATCTTATTCCTCTAAATCATAAATATTATAATATATCCTTTCTTTCATATCAATCTTTATTCCGAAGTATTTCTCGATAAAACATGATATACGTTACTGTTCACTCCGTGACCAGCAACGATTGATTTTTGCATGAAAATTTGCTTCGCAAAGCAAAAATCAACCCCTGAATCATATTCTTACGCAGCCAAACAGCAAGTGTTTGACTGACGTGTGAAAAGTAACTGATATACCGTCTATGCGTTATCCAGTATTTTCTTCTGTGCCTGCAGCTTCGATATATCAATTCCTAATTCCTTCATTGCCTCCATGATGTGACTAGTCGATACATCTTTAAATTCTAACTCTCCAAATACCGAAAACAGCCATTCCACGCTTAAATCCAACCATTTCGCCACATGTGTGCTTAATACCTGACTTGAACCATCTGCACAAGCTTCATTCGCAAGGCTATAACCATGCGGTCCTTTCTGAAATACATGATATTCATAAAGAAGTCCATATTTTTCATATGCCATAGCAAGCTCTAACGTCATTTTCCGGGTCAGGGCATCTTCTCCGGTTGTAAACATAAACAAAGGTGGTGCTTCTTTTGTCATCTCTGACAGCGGGTTCAACCATACCTTTTCTTCTGCAGAAGGCTCTGCTTTTCCTGTCATAAGCATTGACATCAATTCACTTCCAGAACCGCTCATATTAATCGCAGGATATCCTAAAATCATACCATTTGGCTTTTCTTTTCCTAACAAACCACTTGCCAATGCCAAATGTCCACCTGCTGAAAATCCACAGGACAAAATTTTATTAGGATTTACATTCCATTTTTCTGCATTTTCCCTAATCAGTGCAATTGCCCAGTCCATCTCCTGTAATGGCTGAAAACCTTTGATATCCCAGCCCAGTGAATAATGAAGTACAAATGCCTGTATTCCCTTTGCAGCATAAGCCATCGCCACAGGTTCTGCTTCTCTTGGTGACAAATACACATATCCACCTCCCGGACAAATTACAACTGCTGGTCTTGCCAATTCCTGCCCCAGTTTCAAACCACTGTCTAAAATATAGCAGTCCAAATATACCTTTTCTTTTCCTTCATAATAAACTCTTTCTGTATGCATAATATTCCTCAAAAAATCCTCCTATCTGTTGTTTTTTTAATTGTACCAAGTCGCTGGCTCGACGGCTAGCTCTTAGTAGATAAAACCTCTACTTTTTCAAAAAAATAGCAATTTTTGAATTTATGTTGTATTGTTGAGATACCCCTACCTTAACTATAAACATAACTTACGACATTCCTGTTATCATCTGTACCAATATAAATCTTCCCACCATGAGCATTTGCATATCCGCAAATCCATTTTAGATATTCATCCTGCCAAGACTCTTTCCATTCTATGGATTGATTCTCTTTTTCTTTCATATTCTATTTTTACCAACTTTCTGCTATTAACATTTCTTTATATCTCGTCTGCTGTCTGTGCTTCATAATAATCCAGTCTGCAATCATTCAATTCCTTTCGAATTACTCTCCATTCTTTCATATATTTATCCATATATGAAACGAATACAACATTATGGGTTCTCTCAACCAGATGAACTAATTCATGTAATATTACATATTCCAAACAATGAATCGGTTTTTGAGCTAACTGTAAATTTATCCAAATTTTTTTCTTTTCTGTGTTACACGTCCCCCATCGTGTTGTCATATATTTTGTTTGCCATGAATCACAATAAAGTCCTGTAATTTTCTCCCACTTAGGAAGAATTCTTTCGATTTCTTTTTTTAACATCATTCGATACTGCTCACGAACATAATTTTCTCTCTGTTTAACTGTACTATTCTCCCTCATTGAAACAATCACCTTATTTCCTTGTATATCAAAACTATTTCTCTGAGA
>CAYMHX010000053.1:0-11851 GCA_964390325.1 uncultured Roseburia sp.
CTACAATGTCTAAACCACTATTAAACATGTCTTCATGTAGTCTGTAACTTTCCCGCACCAATCGGGTTAAATGATGTCTTATAACACTATTTCCTACTTTTTTACTAACTGATATTCCGATACGATTCTTTCCGAGACAATTCTCCAAAACGTACATCACAAAATAACGATTTGCATATGATATTCCATTCTTATATACATTTTGGAAATCCCGGTTCTTTTTTAATGATTCTGAAAATTTCATTATCCAAATCCTCTTATAGAAGAAGAAAGACCACAAATTATGTGGCCTAAGCTGATAATTTTTTTCTTCCTTTTAATCTTCTTGCAGCCAATACTTTTCTTCCGCCTGCTGTGCTCATTCTGCTTCTAAATCCATGAACTTTTGCTCTCTGTCTCTTTTTTGGTTGGAATGTCATCTTCATCGTTAATCCACCTCCTCTACGTTAAAAAACATCATGTTTCATTATAGCAAAAAAATTCGTTTCGTCAAGTCAAAAATGTAATAAACCTATATTTTTTGCTAACATGGCGTGGTTGTGGATTGTAATGAACTGTTAGCAGTTATAATCCACAACCCGGGTTATCCACATTTCCAAAATTCTGTAATGTGGATAACTCCATATCTTTCCCGACTCTTATTGATGCCTTTATATAAGGAAGAAATTATTTTTCGATTTTTTCATGTGGATAACTTTTTCTTGCCCAAATGTGGATAACTCAATCTCTCTATTTTTTACAAAAAAATGTGGATAACTTGTGGATAACGTGTTGATAACTTGTGGATAACTTCTGTAACCCCTTGATTTTATTGGCTTTGCAAGACCCCCAAAAGTTATCAACATTATCAACATTTTCTACAAACTTCGATTGTTTTTGACTTCTCCACTTTCCACAAAAAAAAGTTATCAACACGCTATCAACACGTTATCCACAAGTTATCCACATTTTTAAAAATTGTGGATAACTTTCTTTTTACCCTCTACAACACTTATCCACAAATTCATTTTCTTTGACTCATCAGCCCATCACTTGTTGATAGATTGACGACCATAAGATAAAAATTGGCAGATTCCGTTACAATTATGAACCTACTCAATAATTACGATTGCTAAAAAATTTAAAATATTGTAAAATATATAGTAATGATGTGTAATTATTTAGAATACACTAATCTTTATGAATGCTTTTTAGAAAATGGGGATAACAAATGGACCATATTTTAGAAAAATGGGATGAAATATTACTTGCAGTAAAAACAGAACATGATATCTCGGATATTTCTTTTGATACTTGGCTTCGTCCTTTAGAATTATATGAATTAGAAGGAAATACCCTGTATATTTTAGTTCCTTCTGTTCAAATGACCTTAAATTATATTACAAAAAAATACGAGCTTCCTCTCAAGGTTGCGATTATTGAAATTACCGGTACGCCTTACGAACTTAAATTTATTTTACCGGAACAGACCGATGCGATAGAAATCAAACGCAGAAAGAAAAATAAACAGCGAAAAAAGCATCTTACTTCTGAAATAGCAGAAAAATCTAATCTAAATCCAAGTTATAAATTTGAAACGTTTGTCGTAGGAAATAATAATAGATTTGCCCATTCTGCCTCTTTAGCAGTAGCAGAATCGCCCGGAGAAGCCTATAATCCGCTTTACATCTATGGAGGACCAGGGCTTGGAAAGACACACTTAATGCATTCTATCGGTCATTTTATACTGGAAAGAGACCCAAATACCAAGGTTTTATATGTAACATCAGAAACATTTACAAACGAAGTGATTGAATCCATTCGAGGGGGTAGTTCTTCTTCTATGAACAAACTTCGTGAAAAATATAGAACAATTGATGTGTTAATGATTGATGATATTCAGTTTATTATCGGTAAAGAAAGCACGCAGGAGGAGTTTTTCCACACGTTTAATGCCCTTCATTCTGCTGGTAAACAGATTATCTTATCCTCTGATAAACCACCAAAAGAACTGGATACCTTAGAAGAACGTATCCGTTCCCGCTTTGAATGGGGGCTTATGGCAGATATTGGTGTTCCCGACTATGAAACCAGAATGGCAATTCTCCGTAAAAAAAATGAAGCGGATGGTCTGGATTTTGGGGAAGATGTCTTACATTATATTGCCAACCATATTAAATCCAATATTCGAGAATTAGAAGGGGCTTTAAACAAATTAATCGCATATTCAAACCTAGAACATACTGATATTACAATGGATATCGCAGTAAAAGAGCTGCATAATATCATTACACCCGATAAACCGCGAGAAATTACGCCTCAACTGATTATTGAAGTAGTTACAGAGCATTTTCAAATCTCTGTAGCACAAATGATTTCCAAGAATCGAAGCTTAAGTATTGCAAAACCAAGGCAGATTGCCATGTATCTGTGTAAAACAATGACAGATATCCACCTTGATTCAATTGGTGCTTTATTAGGAGGACGAGACCACTCTACAGTTATCCACGGTATCAACAAAATTACTGAGGAATATGAATCCAATAAACAAACCAAGAATTTAATTGATACCATTAAGAAGAAGATTAATCCAAATTAAATCGTAACTATTCAGTACCTTCATTGTTAGGTTGCAATAGAATTTTTGCACTCTTGAATCACTTTCTTACGGATAAAACAGCAAGTGTTTTATCTTGCATTGAATAGTTACATTAAAAATAATTCAGAGTTATACTCGATATTCGTCTTATCTTTGAATTGTTCCCAAAAAAGTTATCCACATGTTATCAACACGTTATCAACAAGTTATCCACATAGTTATCAACATTGGAAAGCCAATAAAATCAAGGGTTTGAGGGACTTATCCACTTATCCACATCCCCTACTACTACTACTACTAAATCTTTTAATAATATATATACATTTTTTGAAGCAAAAAGGAGTTATCAACAATTATGAAATTTACCTGTTCAAAGACAAACCTGTTACATGGTGTTACTGTTGTATCGAAAGCAGTTCCTACCAGAACGACCATGACAATATTAGAATGCATTTTAATCGATGCCTCTACTAATGAGATTAAATTGACAGCTAATGATATGGAATTAGGGATTGAAACAATCATCGATGGAACAATTCTTGAAAGAGGTATTATTGCCTTAGATGCAAAGATTTTTTCTGAAATTGTTCGTAAACTACCGGACAATGAAGTAACCATTGAAACAGATGCCTCTTTTAAAACGACAATTACTTGTGAAAAAGCAAAATTTAATATTGCAGGTAAATCAGGTGAAGATTTTTCCTATCTTCCATACATCGAAAAAAAGGAATGCATTCAAATTTCACAATTTACCTTAAAAGAAGTAATTCGGCAGACTATCTTCTCCATTGCTGATAACGATAATAATAAATTAATGACAGGTGAATTATTTGAAATTAATGAAAATAACTTAAAAGTAGTTTCATTAGATGGTCACCGTATTTCTATCCGCAATATCGAATTAAAAAACAGTTATAACCACAAAAAAGTAATTGTTCCGGGAAAAACATTACAGGATGTAAGTAAGATTTTATCTGGAAATGCCGAAGAAGATGTGGATATTTACTTAGTAGAAAATCACATCATCTTTGAATTTAACCAGACAACAGTAGTTTCAAGATTAATTGAAGGTGAATACTTTAGAATTGACCAAATGCTTTCATCTGCTTATGAAACCAGAGTAAAAATTAATAAACGAGAATTATTAGATTGTATTGACCGTGCAACTCTTTTGGTAAAAGAGGGCGACAAAAAACCGATTATTATGAATGTCACAGACAACAATATGGAGTTAAAGATTAACTCCTTCATCGGTTCCATGAATGAAGATATTGACATTACCAAAGAAGGTAAGGATATTTTAATTGGATTTAATCCAAAATTCTTTATTGATGCATTAAGAGTCATTGATGAGGAAGAAATTATTCTTTACATGGTAAACCCAAAAGCACCATGTTTCATTAAAGACAACGATGGAAAATTTATTTATTTAATTTTACCTGTTAACTTTAACGTTGCTAACAGCTAAAAATACACAAGTGCATAACAATTCCGAAACGTTATCAACAAGTTTAAAACCAGTTGTGGCAAGAATGGAGATTATATGATTACAGTAAATATTAGAGAAACCGATGAATTTATTAAATTAGGGCAGGCGTTAAAAAAAGCTGGTTTGGTAGAAAATGGCGTGGATGCAAAGTTTTTTATTCAAGATGGTCAGGTTACATTAAACGGCGAGGTTGAATGTCAACGCGGAAAAAAACTTTATAACGGAGATATTGTTTCTTTTAACGGAGAAACAATTCAGATTGTGAAATGATTATCAAATCAATTGAATTAAAGAATTTTCGTAATTATGAAAATTTAAGTATTTCATTTGATGAGGATACGAATATTTTATATGGCGATAATGCACAGGGAAAGACGAATGTGTTAGAAGCTGTTTATTTAAGCGGTACAACCAAATCTCACAAAGGCAGCAAAGATAAAGAGATGATTCGGTTTGGTGAGCAGGAAGCACATATCCGAACCTTTGTTGAAAAAAAACAGTTTGGTACAAATCAGGTCAAGAACTACCAGATTGATATGCATTTAAAACAAAGTCGTTCAAAAGGCATTGCTATCAACAAAATTCCAATCAAAAAGGCAAGCGAGCTTTTTGGAATTTTAAATATGGTGTTTTTTTCGCCTGAAGATTTGAATATTATAAAAAATGGTCCTGCAGAACGAAGAAGGTTTTTGGATTCGGAGTTATGTCAGTTAGATAAAATTTATTTGTCTGACCTTGCCAATTATAATAAAATTTTAAATCAGCGCAATAAATTATTAAAAGATATGGTTTATAGACCTGATTTATCGGATACACTTCCTATATGGGATATGCAATTGGCAGAAACAGGAAAAAAAATCATTCGCCGCAGGAAGCAATTTGTAGAAGAATTAAATGAAATTGTCTCTGAAATCCATTTTAAGATTTCCGGAGGCAGAGAAAATTTGAGTTTAATATATGAGCCAAATACAGAAGATAGATTTTTAGAAGATGCATTACAGAAAGCAAATACAAGGGATAGAAAGTTATGCACAACTTCCGTAGGTCCCCATCGTGATGATATGCTTTTTTCTGTTGGAGATGTTGATATCCGTAAATTTGGTTCACAAGGACAGCAGAGAACTTCTGCGCTGTCTTTAAAATTATCAGAAATTGAATTGGTAAAAAGAACCATTCATGACAAGCCGATTTTATTGTTGGATGATGTGTTATCAGAGCTTGACAGTAATCGGCAGAATTATTTATTGAATAGTATTAGTGATATACAGACTTTGATTACCTGTACAGGTTTGGATGAATTTGTTAGAAATCAATTTCAAATTCATAAAACATTTGAGGTTATCGAAGGTCATGTAACAGAAAGGCATGGTTAAATATGGGTGCAGAAAATATGGAAACAGGAAATGAATACGGTGCCGACCAAATCCAGATTTTAGAGGGATTAGAAGCAGTACGGAAAAGACCGGGTATGTATATTGGCAGTACATCAGCAAGGGGTCTTCATCATCTGGTATATGAGATTGTGGACAATGCAGTAGATGAAGCGTTAGCAGGTTTTTGTGAAAATATCTATGTAACAATCAATGAAAATAATTCTATAACCGTAGAGGATGATGGGCGAGGTATTCCTGTTGCCATCAATCAGAAAGCTGGAAAGTCTGCATTGGAGGTAGTTTATACCGTGCTTCATGCAGGAGGCAAATTTGGCGGTGGAGGATATAAGGTATCGGGTGGTCTTCATGGAGTTGGTGCATCGGTTGTAAATGCACTTTCCACAAACTTACAGGTAGAGGTTTACAAAGAGGGAAATGTATATTTCCAGAGCTATAAAATTGGAAAACCGGATGAACCCGTTAAAATTATCCGTCAGTGCGAACCACAAAAACATGGAACAAAAGTAACATTCCTGCCAGATGCATCTATTTTTGAGGAAACTGTTTACGATTATGACACTTTAAAACAGCGTTTAAGAGAAACCGCATTCTTAACAAAGGGACTTCGTATTACTTTAACAGATAAACGTGAAGAAACAGATAGCGTACATGAATTTCATTATGCAGGTGGTATCAAAGAATTTGTAACCTACTTAAACAAGAGCAAAGAAGCACTTTATTCAAGTGTTATTTATTGCGAAGGCAATAAAGATAATGTTTCGGTGGAAGTTGCATTGCAGCATAATGATTCTTATAACGAGCTTACATTAAGCTTTGTAAATAACATTATTACACCGGAAGGTGGTACACACCTTGCCGGTTTTCGTAATGCTTTGACAAAAACATTTAATGCCTATGCCAGAGCAAATAAATTATTAAAGGATTCTGAGCCTGCTTTATCAGGTGATGATATTCGTGAAGGTTTAACAGCAGTTATCAGTGTTAAAATTTCAGAACCACAGTTTGAAGGGCAGACAAAACAAAAATTAGGCAATAGTGAAGCACGTGGTGCCGTAGATTCCATTGTGAGTGAACAGCTTACTTACTTTTTAGAGCAGAATCCATCCGTTGCCAAAACTATTTGCGAAAAATCATTACTTGCTCAGCGTGCAAGAGAGGCAGCGAGAAAAGCTCGTGACCTGACACGCCGAAAAACAGCCTTAGAAGGAACGGCACTTCCAGGCAAATTAGCAGATTGTTCGGACAAAGACCCAAAGAATTGTGAAATTTTTATCGTAGAGGGAGATTCCGCGGGAGGTTCTGCAAAAACAGCCAGAAGCCGTGCGACACAGGCAATTTTACCGCTTCGTGGTAAGATTTTAAACGTAGAAAAGGCCAGATTGGATAAAATTTATGGAAATGCTGAAATCAAAGCGATGATTACAGCATTTGGTACAGGTATCCACGAAGATTTTGATATCAATAAATTACGCTATGATAAAATCATTATTATGACAGATGCCGATGTTGATGGAGCCCACATTAGTACATTAATGCTGACATTTTTATATCGTTTTATGCCGGAACTTATTAAGCAAGGGCATGTATATTTAGCAACTCCTCCTCTTTACAAAATTGAGAAAAATAAAAATGTCTGGTATGCTTACAGTGACGAAGAATTAAACAGGCTTATGGAAGAAGAAATTGGCCGTGACGGCAACAATAAAATTCAGCGTTACAAAGGTCTTGGAGAAATGGATGCAGAACAGCTTTGGGAGACAACGATGGACCCTGAAAGACGTATTTTAAAACGTGTTATGATTGATGAGGAGAATGCATCTGAGATTGATATTACTTTCACAACTTTAATGGGAGATAAAGTAGAGCCAAGACGTGAGTTTATCGAAGAAAATGCAAAATATGTACAGAATTTAGATGTGTAACCGCTTACACATATACAACCACAGATTTATCGGAGGAATTTTATAAATGGATGATAAAATTTTTGACCAAATTCAGGAAGTGGATTTGAAAAAAACAATGGAAACATCCTATATTGACTATGCCATGAGCGTTATTGCAGCCCGTGCATTGCCAGATGTAAGAGATGGTTTAAAACCGGTTCAGCGCCGTGTTTTATATTCCATGATAGAATTAAATAATGGACCGGATAAGCCTCACAGAAAATGTGCTCGTATCGTAGGTGATACCATGGGTAAATATCATCCACATGGTGACAGTTCTATTTATGGGGCACTTGTCAACATGGCACAGGAATGGTCATTTCGTTATACATTAGTTGACGGACATGGGAACTTTGGTTCCATAGACGGTGATGGTGCAGCCGCAATGCGATACACCGAAGCAAGACTTTCTAAGATTTCTATGGAAATGCTTGCTGATATTAACAAAGATACTGTTGATTTTGTACCAAACTTTGATGAAACGGAAAAAGAACCAACGGTAATGCCTGCACGTTTTCCAAACTTGTTAGTAAACGGTACTACAGGCATTGCCGTAGGTATGGCAACTAATATTCCACCTCATAATCTTCGTGAAATTATTAACGCAGTCGTAAAAATTATTGATAACGAAGTATTAGAAGACCGAAAAACAGAAATAGATGAATTATTAGAAATCGTAAAAGGACCGGATTTCCCGACAGGTGCAATGATTCTTGGTACAACAGGAATTAACGAAGCTTATCGTACCGGACGTGGAAAAATTAAAGTTCGTGCGATTACCAATATTGAACCAATGCAAAACGGCAAAAACCGTATTGTTGTGACAGAATTGCCATATATGGTAAACAAAGCAAGATTAATTGAAAAAATTGCAGAGTTAGTTCGTGATAAAAAAATCGATGGTATTACAGATTTACGAGACGAATCAGACCGTCAGGGAATGCGTATCTGTATCGAACTCCGTCGTGATGCAAATCCAAATGTAGTTTTAAATTTACTCTATAAACATACACAGATGCAGGATACATTTGGCGTGATTATGCTTGCTTTAGTGGATAATCAGCCAAAAGTATTAAATCTTTATGAGGTACTTAATTATTATCTAAAACATCAGAAAGATGTTGTAACCAGAAGAACAAAATATGACTTAAACAAAGCAGAAGAACGTGCACATATTTTAAAAGGTTTATTAGTTGCCCTTGATAATGTGGATGAAGTTATTCACATTATCCGTAACAGTCGAAATACAGCCGAAGCAAAACAGCGTTTAACAGTACGTTTTGGATTAACAGAAACACAGGCACAGGCAATTGTAGATATGCGTCTGCGTGCATTAACAGGCTTAGAAAGAGAAAAATTAGAAGGTGAATATGCTGCATTAATGGAACAGATAGCATATTTACAGGGAATTTTAGCCGATGAAAAGAAACTTTTAGGAGTTATTCGTGAGGAAATTCTTTTCATTGCAGAAAAATATGGCGATGAAAGAAAAACTTCTATCGGATTTGATGAATATGACATTTCCATGGAAGATTTAATTCCAGTCACAAATACAGTAGTTGCTATGACCAGATTAGGTTATATCAAACGTATGAGTCTTGATAACTTCCGAGCACAAAATCGTGGCGGCAAGGGTATTAAAGGAATGGAAACGGTAATTGATGATTATATCGAGGACCTTTTAATGACAACCTCACATCATTATCTGATGTTCTTTACCAATACAGGACGTGTCTACCGTTTAAAAACCTATGAAATTCCGGAAGCAGGAAGAACAGCACGCGGAACAGCAATTATTAATTTATTACAGCTTCAGCCGGGAGAAAAGATTACTGCATTAATTCCAATTCGAGAGTTTACCGAAGGTCATTTCTTGTTTATGGCAACCAAAAAAGGAATTGTAAAGAAAACACCAATTACCGATTATGCAAACGTGCGGAAAAACGGATTGGCAGCCATTACATTACGAGAAGATGATGAATTAATAGAAGTAAAGAAAACCAACAATAAACAAGATATTTTCCTTGTAACAAAATTTGGCCAATGTATCCGTTTCCATGAGACAGATGTAAGAAGCACAGGAAGAACCTCTATGGGTGTCATCGGTATGAATCTTACCGATAATGATCAGGTTATCGGTATGCAGATGCAGTCGCAGGGCGATGCATTAATGATTGTATCGGAAAAAGGTCTTGGAAAATGCACCTTAATTTCTGAGTTTACATCCCAAAATCGCGGAGGAAAAGGTGTAAAATGTTATAAAATCACAGAAAAAACAGGAAATATCGTTGGTGTAAAAGCGGTTCGAGGCAACGATGAAATGATGTTGATTACCATAGAAGGTATCATCATCCGTATCAAGGTAGAAGGTACAGCATTACTTGGGCGTGTGACATCTGGTGTTAAACTCATGGACTTATCCGATGATGTTACCATTGCAAGTATTGCAAAAGTTCGTGAGGATAAATCTCTTACGAATAATACCGATATTGCAGAACTTCTCACAGAGGAAGAAGAAGCTCAGAGTGCAGTAGAAGCCGCAAAAAAAGCAGCAGAACAGCATATTGAAACCGAAGACGAATTAATTAAAGAATTATTAGAAAGAGCAGAAGCTGACAGCGAAGACGAATAATGCATCAGTTAACTCCCCTTTGTAGCTTCAAAATAGGAAATACAAAGGGGAGTTATCTATTGTAACTATGAGAGTACTAAATAGTTATGTTTAAATACAAAGTCCAAACAATGTTTGCAGATGAGACTGTTAAATAATTAACAATAAAAACACTTCATTTATACAACAAATAAATTTGTGGAATTTTTATACATTTTTTGATATTTGGTAATTACTAAGTACCCTTATAATTACGATATTTGCTTAATTATACTTAAGATTAAGATGAAATGGAGAAGAATCATGATTAGAACAATCCATACAAATGAAATTATAGAAAATATTAAAGAAATGTGTATTGAAGCAAATCACTTTTTATCTGATGATATGGACCTGGCATTAAAACAAGCTGTCTGTACAGAACAATCAGAACTTGGAAAAAAGATTTTAAACCAGCTTCAAGATAATTTAAACATTGCATCAGAAGAAATGATTCCAATTTGTCAGGATACAGGAATGGCAGTTATTTTTTTGGAAGTGGGTCAAGACGTACATTTTGAAGGAATGGCAATTGAAGATGCTATAAACGAAGGTGTTCGCCAAGGATATATTGAAGGATATTTAAGAAAATCCGTAGTAAGCGACCCAATTATCCGTGAAAATACAAAAGACAATACCCCTGCAGTCGTTCATTACAGCATCGTATCAGGTGACAAAGTAAAAATCACTTTAGCACCAAAAGGCTTCGGCAGTGAAAACATGAGCCGTGTCTTCATGTTAAAACCAGCCGACGGTATAGAAGGTGTAAAAAATGCTATTTTAACCGCAGTCCGTGATGCAGGCCCAAATGCCTGTCCTCCAATGGTAGTAGGTGTCGGAGTAGGTGGTACATTTGAAAAATGTGCTTTTCTGGCAAAACAGGCACTTACCAGACCTGTAAATGAACATTCCAACATCCCTTATGTAAAAGAATTAGAACAAGAAATGCTTACAAAAATCAATCAAATGGGCATTGGCCCTGGTGGTCTTGGTGGCACAACAACGGCTTTAGCAGTAAATATCAATACTTATCCAACACATATTGCAGGACTCCCTGTTGCAATTAACATTTGCTGTCATGTAAACCGTCATGCAGTCAGAGAGTTATAATAGAGTGAGTTTAAGTTAAAAATGAGATGTTTAATAATGTTGATAAATGACCAGTTAAAAATAGTTTTTGTGGAAAACGTTTTATAGCGATATTTGTGTCGGAGCGTTACAAATATCCTTTTGATGGTATTCCCATCGCATAAACGCTCCGGAATGGAGATTATTATGCAGAATATTTTAGTAGTAGTAGATATGCAAAACGATTTCATTGATGGTGTGCTTGGTACAAAAGAAGCTCTTGCCATCGTTCCTGCTGTAAAAGAAAAAATAAAAAACTTCGATGGAAGGATTATTTTTACAAGAGATACTCATCAAGAAAATTATATGGAAACGCAGGAAGGAAAAAATCTTCCTGTTCCACACTGTATTCAAGGAACAAAGGGATGGGAAATTCGTAAAGAGCTTGTGGAATTATGTAAAGAACCTCCAATTGACAAACCAACCTTTGGTTCCGTAGACCTTGGTTTTATATTAAGAGCCATCCATAACCAAAATCCAATCGAATGTGTGACATTTATAGGTTTATGTACCGATATTTGTGTTATTTCAAATGTTATGCTTACAAAAGCATTTATACCTGAGGTTAAAATAAAAGTAGACGCATCCTGTTGTGCCGGTGTAACACCTGAAAGTCATCAAAACGCATTAGAAGCAATGAAAGGATGTCAGGTTGAAATTGAAAATGAA
>CAYMHX010000054.1:0-11817 GCA_964390325.1 uncultured Roseburia sp.
CTTCTTCTTATGTTTCACTACCTTTAGTGAACAAAATATCCATTAAGTAGAAGGCATTTTCAAAAAGCTGGTAATTAGTTCCCCACATTTTTTACATCCAACTTGTATCATTCCATTGCTCATAATATCTGCAGTACGATAACCGGCATCTAAAAAATCAGAAACAGCTTTTTCAATCATATCTGCCTCTTTAGACATATCAAAGCTATAACGAAGCATCATAGCAGCAGAAAGAATCGTACCAATTGGGTTGGCGATATCCATTCCCGCAATGTCAGGGGCAGAACCATGAATTGGTTCGTATAATCCACAAGTATTAGAACCCAGACTGGAAGATGGAATCATGCCGATAGAACCTGTAATCATGGAAGCTTCATCCGATAAAATATCTCCAAACATATTTTCTGTTACAATGACATCAAATTGTGCAGGATTTTTTACAATCTGCATAGCACAGTTATCTACAAGCATATCCGTTAAGGTTACATCAGGATATTCTTCGGCAAGACGGTGCATGACTTTTTTCCAGAGGCGGCTGCTGTCTAATACATTGCTTTTTTCTACGGAACAAAGATGTTTTTTTCTTTTTTGTGCCGTTTCAAAACCAATTCTGCCGATGCGTTCGATTTCTTCTTCATTATATTCTAATTTATCAGTGGCAGTTACGATACCGTTGATTTTTTCGGTTTTGTGTTCGCCAAAATAGATGCCGCCGATTAATTCTCTTACAATGATAAAATCAATACCTTCTTCGACAATTGATTTTTTTAAAGGAGAAGCATCTGCTAATTGTTTCCAAATTTTTGCAGGACGGTTATTAGAGTAAACACCCATACCTGCACGAAGTTGAAGCAGACCTTTCTCAGGACGAAGATGTCCCGGCATATGATTCCATTTGGTGCCGCCGACTGCACCAAGTAAGACACTGTCAGAGTCGATACATTTTTTTAACATTTCTTTTGGAAGTGGTTCTCCCCATTTGTCGATGGCACAGCCTCCCATATCAACTTCGACATAATGAAACGTATGATTGCAAAGTTTCGCAATTTGGTTTAATACACAAAGTGCCTGTTCTATAATTTCAGGACCAATTCCGTCTCCACGAATAACGGCGATATTTTTAGTCATGTTTGTAGTCCTCCTTAAAAGAATTTAACAATCCACCGCTTTTTATGATATTTTGAATAAAAGGTGGAAATGGTTGTGCTTGATAGGTTTTGCCGGTACTGAGATTTGTAATGACACCTGTATCAAAATCAACATTTACGGTATCTCCAGCACTAATTTCTTCGGCAGCTTCTTCGCATTCTAAAATGGGAAGACCAATATTAATTGCATTGCGATAAAAAATGCGGGCAAAACTTTTGGCAATGACACAGCCGACACCACAGGTTTTGATGACAAGTGGTGCGTGTTCGCGGGAAGAACCACAGCCGAAGTTAAAGCCTGCAACGATAATATCGTTCTTTGTTACTTTTTTCACAAATTCGGCATCAATGTCTTCCATACAATGAAGTGCCAGTTCTTTGGCATTTGGTGTATTCAGATAACGGGCAGGGATAATGACATCCGTATCTACATTATCGGGATATTTAAAAACGTTTCCTTGTGTATTCATAAATTTGAGTCTCCTCTCCATATAATCAAGTGTTTTGACCTATTCGGAATGGTCAGCTGTAATATATCCTTTTAAGGCACTTGCTGCTGCAGTGTGGGGAGAAGCAAGATAAACCTCACTTTCTGTATGTCCCATACGCCCTACAAAATTACGATTTGTAGTGGCAATACAGCGTTCTCCTGCTGCCAAAATGCCCATATATCCACCAAGACATGGTCCGCAGGTCGGTGTAGAAACAACTGCACCAGCATCAATAAATGCTGTTACATATCCTTTTTCGATACAGTCACGGTAAATTTGCATAGTACCGGGAATGATAATACACCGAATACCGTTGGCAATTCGTCTGCCTTTTAAAATCCGATAAGCAGTCTCCATATCTTCCATTCTGCCGTTGGTACAGCTTCCTATCACAACTTGGTCAATTTTGATATGAGAAAGTTCGCTTGCAGGGTGTGTATTTTCAGGAAGATGAGGACAGGCAACCGTTGGAACAATCGTACTTAAATCGATTTCGATTGTTTTTTCATATTTCGCATCGGTATCGGCAGCAAAAATCTGTGGTTCTCGTTTGCTTCTGCCGTTAAGATAAGCCATTGTCACTTCGTCTACCGGGAAAATACCATTTTTGGCTCCTGCTTCAATTGCCATATTGCAGATACAAAGTCTATCATCCATAGAAAGGGTGTGGATACCTTCTCCTGTAAATTCCATGCTCTTGTAAAGTGCACCATCTACACCAATCATTCCAATAATAGTAAGAATGACATCTTTACCACTGCAGTTATCAGGCAGTTTTCCTGTCAGATGAAACTGAATAGCAGAAGGTACTTTAAACCATGCCATACCTGTTGCCATGCCTGCTGCCATATCCGTCGAACCGACACCTGTGGAGAAAGCACCAAGTGCGCCATAAGTACAGGTGTGGCTGTCAGCACCGATGATACAATCACCTGCTGTTACAATTCCCTGTTCCGGTAAAAGTGCGTGTTCAATTCCCATTTTTCCTACATCATAAAAATGACTGATACAGTGAGAACAGGCAAATTCACGACAGGTTTTGGATTGTTCGGCTGCTTTGATATCTTTATTTGGAACAAAGTGGTCGAGTACAATTGCAATTTTATCTTTATCAAAAACGGTATCAAATCCTGCTTTTTTAAATTCATTTATGGCAACAGGAGTCGTAATATCGTTGCCAAGTACAATATTCAGTTTTGCATGAATGAGTTGTCCTGCACTGACGGATTCTAAGCCTGCATGTGCAGCTAAAATTTTTTGAGTCATTGTCATTCCCATTTCAAATTCCTCCAACTTTAGGATTTTATAGCATATTTTATGGTTAAATATTTAGAAGCATTCACTTTTGGTCATGTTATAAAAAGCACTTAACAAAGCATTAGTACTTGCTTTAATAATATCGGTGTCTGTACCTGCACCCCAGTATAAATGGTTGTCTTTTCGCTGCAAACCGATATAGGAGGCGGCAACACTTCCTGAACCCTGCTCCTGCATACTATGCTGTGTAAATACCTGTAAGGTATATTCTTCACCTGTATAAGCTTTCAGTGCATTGTTGATGGCATTTAAAGAACCGTTTCCTTCTGCTTCCAGTTCCGTTTCCTCTCCATCTTTCATAAAGGTAATATTGATTTTTACAACATCATTTTCACGCATAAATTCAAAATCCGTAACACTGATAGCAGAGGTAAGATTTAAATAATGTTCGGAAAAAAGAGCAAATACCTCGTCCGGTTTTAATTCTTTATGTTCACAGTCAGAAATATGTTTGCAGACATAACTGAAATGTTCTCTCATTTTTTGAGGTAAATTATAACCATAGGCCTGTTCTAATAAATAACCGATACCTCCCTTGCCGCTTTGGGAATTCACACGGATAACATCTGCATCATAAGTCCGTCCAATGTCTTTTGGGTCGATTGGAATATAAGGGACATTCCACAGGTGTTGATTTTTCTTCGTTCGGTATTTCATACCTTTGGCAATGGCATCCTGATGACTGCCTGAAAATGCAGCAAAAACAAGAGAACCGGCATAAGGAGTCCGTTCATAGACATGCATATGCATACATTTTTCATATTTTTGAACGAGATAATTCATATTAGAAAAATCCAGCTTTGGGTCAACTCCATGTGAATACAAATTCATAGCAAGTGTAATAATATCGACATTTCCGGTTCTTTCTCCATTGCCAAAGAGTGTGCCTTCTACACGGTCTGCACCTGCTAACAGTGCCAGTTCTGCATCGGCAACACCTGTTCCACGGTCGTTATGAGGATGAATTGAGATTGTGACAAATTCACGGTATTTTAAGTTTTTGTTCATATATTCTACTTGTGAAGCGTATACATGAGGCAGGCTCATTTCTACGGTTACAGGAAGATTAATAATGACATTGTTGGTTTCACTTGGTTCTAAAACATCCAGTACAGCATTGCAGACTTCTAATGCATATTCAGGCTCTGTTCCGGTAAAGGATTCCGGGGAATATTCAAAACGGAAGTTTCCGTCGTATTCGTTTGCTAATTTTTTCACAAGCTTGGCACCGTCAATGGCGATTTGCTTGATTTCTTCTTTGGATTTTTTAAATACCTGTTCCCGTTGTGCCACACTGACTGAATTGTAAAAATGAATGATGGCACTTGGTGCACCTTTACATGCTTCAAATGTCTTACGGATAATATGTTCTCTGCATTGGGTAAGTACCTGAATGGTAACGTTATCAGGAATCATTTGGTTATCAATTAATGTTCTTAAAAATTCGTATTCTGTTTCGCTTGCTGCCGGAAAACCAACCTCAATTTCTCGAAAACCAACCTCTAAAAGTACCTGAAAATATTCTAATTTTTCTTCTAAACTCATTGGTATGATAAGACTTTGGTTTCCGTCACGCATATCAACACTGCACCATACAGGAGGTGTTTGGATATGGTCTTTTTCTGTCCAACTGTTGTAATTGTTACCGACAGGGAAGTAACCCACTTGGTATTTGCTTGCATCCATCTTATTTGTCCTCTCTTACTTATTAATTTAATAAATTTGATATGCTTAAGACGGAGTTTATAGAATAAAAAAACCCGCCTCAAAGCAAATTACTTTGAGACGGGTGTAAATTCAATATTTGCACTCGCGGTACCACTCAAATTGTGGATATAAAAATCCACCACCTCATTCGAAGTCAGACAACTTCTATGCACTTACGCAGCATACTCGGGTCACCCTACTTGTTTGAAATTTTAAGATTCGGTAACGATTTCGAGTCCTCATAGTTACAGAAAACGTTCTTTAAAATACAAAAGGTTCAAGTTCCCAGCTCAGAAGGGAGAGGAGCAAAGTCTATCCATACTGATTCACACCAACCATCAGCTCTCTGAAATGTCGTTGCAATGTCCATTCTTCGTCATAGCTTTTGTGTTATTTTATTATGTTTTGTAGTTTATTACTTTAAAGCGACAATGTCAAGAAGTTTTTGGAAAAATTTTTTTACGGTTATTTCACACACACTTCACGGAAAACAGTATATGGATTTTACAAAGCAGTGTTAGAGTAAGGGCTGTCTAGGATATATGACATAAAATAATTTTATTAGATATGGGATAACAGGAGGAAATGAAATGAAGAAGAAAGTAATTGGTATGTTAGTAACAGCAATTGTAACAGCAGGAATGTTGACAGCATGTGGAGGTAGTGGAAATACAGAAGCTGATACAAATGCAGATGTAAACACAGGTGCAGATACACAGGTGGTCGTACAGGAAAATGCAAATAAAGATACAGCAGGTAGTTTTGATGTTTCAGAATTGATTTCTGTCTATTCAAGAGAAGATGGTTCCGGTACAAGAGGTGCATTTGTAGAGTTGTTCGGTATTGAGCAGAAAAATGATGCAGGAGAAAAAGTTGATTACACAACAGTAGAAGCAATTATCACAAACAGCACAGATGTTATGATGACATCAGTAGCAGGAGATACCTATGGAATCGGCTATATTTCTCTTGGTTCGTTAAATGATACGGTAAAAGCAGTAAAAATTGATGGTGTAGAAGCAAGTGTGGAAAATATCAAGGCAGGCACTTATGCAGTGGCAAGACCATTTAATATTGCAACATTAGGCGAATTAAGTGAAGTAACACAGGATTTTGTGAATTATATTATAAGTGTAGAAGGACAGGCTGTGATTGAGGGAAAAGGTTATATCACAGTAGCAGGAACAGAAAGTTTTGTTTCAAATGGTGCATCTGGAAAAATTGTAATTGATGGTTCTTCTTCTGTAGCACCGGTAATGGAAAAATTAGTAGAAGCATATCTTACAGTGAATACAAATGCAGAAATCGAATTACAGAGCAGTGATTCTTCCACAGGAATGAGCAAGGCCACAGAAGGAACAATTGATATTGGTATGGCTTCTCGTGCTTTAAAAGATTCTGAATTGCAGGCTGGTTTAACGGAAACAACGATTGCAATGGATGGAATTGCAGTGATTATAAACCATGAAAATCCAATCGAAGACTTTTCTTCTGAAGACATAAAAAATATCTTCATGGGCGAAGCGTATAAATGGGATGAGATTGTAGAATAAGTTGGAGGTTTGAAATGAAAGCCAAAGAAAAGATGATGGAATATGTATTTTTGCTGACCGCAGTAGTTTCCATCTTTGCAGTGGCATTAATTTGTATCTTTTTATTTGCAAACGGTATCCCTGCCATGCAGGAAATTGGATTTGTGAATTTTTTAACAGGAACAGAATGGCGGCCGGGGAATCATATTTTTGGAATTTTTCCAATGATTTTAGGGAGTCTTTATGTGACAGGTGGTGCATTAGTAATTGGTGTACCAATTGGAATCTTGATGTCTATTTTTATGGCAAGGTTTTGTCCTGCCAAACTATATAAAGTATTAAAACCGATTGTAGATTTATTGGCAGGAATCCCATCTATTGTATATGGATTTTTTGGATTGGTGGTTTTAGTGCCGTTTTTAAGAGAACATGTGGATGGAACAAGAGGACAGAGTATTTTATGTGCTGCTATTTTACTTGGAATTATGATTCTTCCTACGATTATCGGTGCAGCAGAACCAGCCATTCGTGCAGTGGAGGAAAGTTACTATGAAGGTGCATTGGCACTTGGTGCAACACATGAAAGAAGTGTGTTTTCAGTGGTTGTACCTGCTGCAAGTTCGGGGATTCTTGCAGCGGTTATTTTAGGAGTCGGAAGGGCATTAGGAGAAACGATGGCAGTGATGATGGTAGTTGGCAATCAGCCAAGAGTGCCGGAAAGCATGTTACAGGGAGTGAGGACTTTAACAACGAATATTGTTATGGAAATGGGCTATGCAACGGATTTACATAGAGAAGCGTTAATTGCGACAGGTGTAGTACTATTTGTATTTATTTTAGTCATTAATCTTTGTTTTTCGGCTTTAAAACATAAGAAAAAAGGTTAGGAAGGAACGGACATGGAAGAAAAAAAAGACACAAAAGCAATCAACAGACAGTCTTTCTTAGACAAAGTAAAGTCTTATCGCAGGCATCCGGGTTCGTTTCTGCTATTATTATTGGTTTTATCGGCTGCAGTTATCACAGTAGCAGCATTATTGTTTTTAGTGGCATATGTTTTAATCACAGGAGTACCGAATTTAAAGCCAAGTCTGTTTGCATGGGAATATAATTCTGAAAATGTATCTATGATACCAGCAATGATCAATACAATTGAAATGGTAGTGCTTGCCTTAGTATTTGCCGTACCGTTTGGTGTTGGAGCGGCGATTTATCTTGTAGAATATGCTAAAAAAGGAAATAAAATCGTGGGTTTGGTTCGTCTTACGGCAGAAACTTTAACAGGAATTCCATCCATTATTTACGGTTTATTTGGTATGTTATTTTTTGTTACAGCACTTGGTTGGAGAAATTCGATACTGGCAGGTGCCATGACTTTAGCAATTATGGTATTGCCAACGATTATGCGTACCACAGAAGAAGCATTGCTTGGTGTACCGGATTCTTATCGGGAAGGAAGTTTTGGGCTTGGTGCGGGAAAACTGCGTACTGTATTTCAGATTGTACTTCCGGCAGCCATACCGGGAATTTTATCTGGGGTTATTTTATCCATTGGACGTATTGTAGGAGAAACAGCAGCTTTGATTTATACAGCAGGAACAGTCGCAGGTCTGGCAGGAGTCATGGATTCGGGAAGAACACTTGCAATTCATATGTATGTACTTTCCAATGAAGGTTTGCATAAGAATGAAGCAAATGCTACAGCAGTTGTTTTGCTGTTGATTGTATTAGGAATTAATGCAATTTCATCAAAGCTGGCGAAGAAATTAGAGGCACCTGAAGTTTAAAAGGTGTGACGGAAAAGCTTGTAGGCAGAATGAGAGGAAATATGAGCGAGAAATTTAAAGTGAGTAACTTAAATTTATATTATGGAGATTTCCATGCATTAAAAAATATAAATATGAGTATAAATAAAAATGAAATTACAGCGTTTATCGGACCTTCGGGATGTGGAAAATCTACTTTTTTAAAAAGTTTAAACCGTATGAACGACTTGGTAGAGGGCTGTAAAATCACAGGAGAAGTCTTATTAGACAGAGAAAATATTTACAGTGGAATGGACGTAAATCTTCTTAGAAAAAGAGTGGGTATGGTATTCCAAAAGCCAAATCCATTTCCAATGAGTATTTACGATAACATTGCATATGGACCAAGAACGCATGGGATTCGTTCCAAAGCAAAGTTAGATGAAATTGTAGAAAAATCCCTTCGTAATGCGGCGATTTGGGATGAAGTTAAGGATAGATTGAAAAAAAGTGCACTTGGTATGTCGGGGGGACAGCAGCAGAGACTTTGCATTGCAAGAGCGTTGGCAGTAGAACCGGAGATTATCTTAATGGATGAGCCGACTTCGGCATTAGACCCGATTTCTACTTCCAAAATTGAAGATTTAGCAATGGAATTAAAGAAAAAGTATACAATCGTCATGGTTACGCATAATATGCAGCAGGCAGTGCGTGTTTCGGATAAAACAGTATTTTTCTTATTAGGTGAGGTCATCGAAAGCGGTGATACCGAAAAAATTTTCTCCGTACCGCAAGATAAGAGAACGGAAGACTATATCACCGGACGTTTTGGATAATAAAAAGGGGGAAAGAGAAAAGAATATGAGAAATCGTTTTGACCGTCAGTTATTGAAACTGAATAACCAATTAATAGAAATGGGAAATCTGATTGAAAAAGCAATTGAACTGGCAATTAAAGCTCTTGTAAAACAAGATGTAGAATTGGCTCAGGAAGCAATTAAATTTGATGAAGAAATTGACCATCAGGAAAGAGAAATCGAAACGCTATGTATGAAGTTATTATTACAGCAGCAGCCTGTAGCAAGAGATTTACGCTTGATATCTGCAGCTTTAAAAATGATTACCGACATGGAACGGATTGGAGACCATGCTTCCGATATTTCTGAAATGACGATTTTAATGGCTGATTCTGCGTATGAAAAAAGCCATATCCATATTGAGATTGTGAAAAAAATGGCAAAGGAAACAACGGATATGGTGATAAAAAGTATCGATGCCTTTGTAAATAAGGATTTAGAACTGGCACGTTTGGTATTACGCCAAGATGATAAGGTAGATGAGCTTTTTCGAGAATTTAAACATCAGCTTATTTTAAAAATTAATGAGAATGTAAAAAATGGAGAACATGCAGCAGATATGCTGTTAGTTTCAAAATATTTTGAACGTATCGGAGACCATGCAACGAATATTGCAGAATGGGTCATTTATTCGATTACAGGAGAACATGAGGAAGCTTAAAGATTGAAAAATGATGTGATAGCCATTTTTCAATCCCAAATTTGTGGCGAGGCGTTACAAATTTTATTATCTCAGAGCAAAATCTGACATTTTGTTCGTGACTTCAGCGAAAACGCTTCGGAATGAGAGGTAAAAATACTCAAAATCCATAAATGTCCTTTAAAAACAAGAAATTTTACATAAATTTTACAAGAAAAGTACCTTGGTTTCATTTTGAAACCTTTTGAACGATTGCAAAATTCTGAAAAATAGGATATAACTAAAAAGTATCTTAAAAATAATTGTAGAATTTGTAAAAAATTGATAACTATTCAGAGCAGTTCAAAACACTTACTGTTTTGAACAAAAGAAAGTGATTCAGGAGTACAAAAATTTCATCGCGAAGCGATTTTTAATGAATTTTTGTATTGTAACTATGATGGTACTGAATAGTTACAAAAATTGTAAAATTAACAATAGTTTGAAAAGTAGGAGGAAAAAATGGACATTTTTGGTGTACTTTCCATGGTTGGAGGACTTGCCTTATTTTTATATGGTATGAGTGTTATGGGCAATGGTCTTGAGAAGATGTCAGGTGGTAAGTTAGAACGTATCTTAGAGAGCCTTACCTCCAATCCATTGAAAGCAGTTTTATTGGGTGCAGGTGTAACGGCGGTGATTCAGTCTTCATCTGCAACGACCGTAATGGTAGTAGGTTTTGTAAATTCAGGTATTATGAAGTTTTCGCAGGCAATCGGTATCATCATGGGTGCAAATGTTGGTACAACGATTACGGCATGGATGCTGAGTTTAACAACAATTGAAGCAGGAGGCAGTTTCTTATTGAAGATGATGAAACCATCTTCGTTTGCTCCAATTCTTGCATTGATTGGTATTCTTCTTTACATGGGTGCAAAAACAGATAAGAAGAAGGTAGTAGGCGAAATCATGCTTGGTTTTGCGATTTTAATGTCGGGTATGGATACGATGAGTGCAGCAGTTGCACCGTTAAAAGATGTACCCGAATTTACAAGTATTTTAACAATGTTTGATAATCCGATTATGGGTATTTTAGCAGGTGCCGTTTTAACAGCAATTATTCAGAGTTCATCTGCATCGGTTGGTATTTTACAAGCATTATCTGTAACAGGAGCTTTTACCTATGCTTCTGTAGTACCGATTATTTTAGGACAGAATATTGGTACTTGTATTACGGCAATTATGTCTTCCTTTGGTGCTAATAAGGATGGTAAGAGAACAGCTTGTGTACATTTATCGTTTAATATTATTGGTTCTTTTTTATTTATGTTTGTATTTTATGTGGGAAATATGATTTTTCAATTTCCATTTATGAATGAGGCAGTGGATGCTGCAAATATTGCAACCATTCATACGGTTTTCAACGTATTTGCAACAGTTGTATTATTCCCGTTTATTAAGATGTTGGAGAAAGTTGCCTACTTAGTAATTCCAATTTCTGAAGAAGAAAAGGAAATGAAACAGGATGTATTTGCTGTATTAGACCCGCGTTTTATCAACAGTCCTGCATTTGCAATTGAACAGTGTAAGTCTTTAGCAGATAAGATGGCGAAGATGACAAAAGACAGTTTTATACAGGCAATGGCAATGGTAAAGGAACCTACGGAAGAAGGTCTTGCAGCCGTTGTGAAGTTAGAAACAAAAATTGACGTATATGACGATAAATTAAGTGCTTATTTGACGAAAATAAACGGTGAAGATTTATCGTTTGATGACAGTTTAAGAACAACTTCTTTAATGCATTGTTTAACGGATTTAGAACGTATTTCTGACCATGCTGCAAATGTTGTAGAATGTGTAGGGCAGATGAGAAGCATGGAAGCAGAGTTTTCGGATAAGGCAGTAGAAGAAATGGAGGTTTATACAGAGGCACTTTCTGATATCTTAGACCGTACCATTACAGCATTTATCAATGGTGATAGTGCATTGGCAAAAACAGTAGAGCCATTAGAATCTGTGATTGATGATTTGACAAAGATAATTAAGAAAAATCATATCAAACGTATGAGTAAAGGAAAGTGTACCATTGAATTAGGATTAGTGCTTTCCGATTTGACGATGAACTATGAACGTGTGGCTGACCATTGTTCTAATATTGCAGTTTATACAATGCAGATACAAAATATGGGAATTGCAGAACACAGTTATACAGAACATATGGATGCTGCAGAGTCAGCAGAATTTAAAAAACTGACTACAGCATTCAAAGCGAAATATCAAATTTAATTGCCATAGATATGAAACGCCATAAATGGCGGAGAATCGGGCCGTCTTTTGACGGTCCTTTTTATTCTATATATTCGGCGATTAAAAACTTCGCCTCATATATAGACCCTCCGGG
>CAYMHX010000055.1:0-11697 GCA_964390325.1 uncultured Roseburia sp.
ATATTGTGCTGTACGATCATTGCCATAAATTTTTCCTCCTTGAATATAATGCAGCTTCCCTGCTGCATGACTAATAAATTGTGCTGCAACATTCACCTGCCGGCCGTACGCTCCGTTCGGATTCTGCTGCTAAGTAACACTTTGTTGTTTACTTGTATTATATATCGGCCCAAGCAGGAAATACTTTATAGCTTTTTTTAAAAATTTTTCCAAATTTTACTTTTCGATGATTTTTAAAAATGTTTTTGCCCGTATCATCCAAGTATGTTCTGCTTTTGCTTTTTGATATCCCTGCTCTGCAATTTCTTTCATTTTCTCCATATCATTTAGTAATTTTTTTACTCTCTGCGGTAATTGCTCCAATTCCATCAAATCGAACATCACCAGTTCTTCTCCATCCTTGAAATGTTCTTCTAAATACGTTGTTTTATCCGTAAGAACTACTGATTTCTGAAGCATGGCATTTGCAATACGTTCTGTAAATCCTCCTTTATGCCAGCTCATGATATTAAGCGATATCTGTGACTGTGCATATACTTCTAACATTGCATCTCCCTGCACCATCTCATGACAAATTAAGTTTTTATATATTCTAAGAGGACAATATTTCCATGTATCTCCGTATACATGAAGCGTAATTCCTGCTTTCAAAAGTTTTTCTACTACTTTTTTACGATAATATTTTGCCATTCCATAAATCATCCACCTGTATTCTGACAACAATTCTATTAATTGCTTTTCATCACCCTCCACGCCATATGCTTTCATCGCCTGAATCATTGCTTCTTCCGAAGGTTGTGAAATATCTTTTTTTAAATATTTCAAGAAAAGATTTGCAAATTTTGCCTTCTCTTTATCTATCTTCCTTAAGCTAAAAAGTGCTTCCGCCAATCCGTCTCCAAATTCTCCCACAAAAGAAATTCCAAACTGCCGCTGTTCAAATGCGTTTTTTTCTTCTTTTTCCGTTCCTGCCGGCGGGAAAAATACTGCTTTATGCCCATAATATTTCTTTATAAATTCTACATAATAGTTATCCAACGTGAATATCGTCATCCGTTTTGGAACTCTCTCTAAATGATTCCTCATCCATACCGGGTGATCAAATACAAAATGAAACAGTGGAGCATCTATTTCATCATGTACAAACGAATCATCTTCATTTTGAACCGAAAACATATAAGTCTGTACTCCAATAATGGCTTTCCATCTTCGCTTCCTATATTTGGCAATTCCCTGAAATGAATGCTCTGCTAAATCAAAATATTCTACCCTCTCACCTTGCAGTGCTAATGCCCTTCCAAATTCTCTCGCAAAATAGTCCAATATCCCATGGCATTCTTTTGAACCACAATAAATTAATATAGGCTGTGTTACATCATATAATTCTAAAAATTCTTTACTGTTTGAAAGCATTTTTTCAAGATAATGATTCAGTTCTTCATTTCCAAGCAGAAGAAGTTTTTGTACAACTACATTAAATAAATTACTTTCTAACAGTTCTTTTTTATATCTTCCTATCACATAGCACTCTGTCTGAAAAGAACTTTCTTGTAACCATTCTTCCTGTATCGGTATTTCTATCCATTCCGTTTCTGTTATCAATTGCTGGCTGCACCATTCCTCATAAACTATACTATTTATACATACCACACTATATTTTTCTGCAATACGAAGGCTCCATTCATAAATCTGCTTCTTTTTCAATTTTGGATTTAGATATCCAATCTGCTCTATCACATCTTTTGCCACATAAAACGTTCCCTTCAACAAGGTACTGTCCAGCAACAATTCAAAAAAACTCCATTCTCTGCATTCCACACAATCACATACACATACCGCACCAATTACTTTTTCTGTCTTACTCATTTTTCTTATACTCCGTATATTTCATATAAAAATACCTCCAAAGCATTCTGCTTTAGAGGTATCTCTTTTCATATCTTAGGAAAGAGCGGTTCCGTTCTTTGTCAGGCGCATTACTTCTTTCCAGGTATCGCGCATAGTACGAAGATGGATCAATACTTCTTCCAGTATTTCTTTGTCTTTCTTTATATTTGCTTCACGCAACCGATGTAGCAGATAAGCATACACTTCGTTAAAATCCTTTGCTGTCGCATATTTATAATCCAATGTCGATTGAAATTCCAAAATAATATTCTGCACCTTCATAATATTGTTATGTGCTTTTTCAATCTCCTTATTCTCAACAGCCATAATAGCAATATTGCAAAACTTAATTGCGCCTTCATACAACATCAATACCAAATCTGCCTGTGATGCTGTTGTAATTTTATTATTGGCATATGCTGAATATCCCCTGTTTTGTAACATAGCGTCTCCTTCGGTAATAAGCCTGCAGCATCACGCCACAAGCTTTCTATTTTTATTATTACTTTTAGCTAAAAAATCCACTCATTGATGAACTCTGACTGTTTAATTTAGAAAGTGCAGTCTCCATTGCAGCAAATTTCTGATAATAATATTCTTCCTGTTCTTCTAAGCGTTCCTGCCATTTTGTAATCAAAGAGGTATAATCGCTATATTCAGAAGCCATTTCTTTATCATTATATACTGTATATACACTACTTAATGTAGTTGACTTCATCTTTGAATCTATCGCATTGTACAGATTCGTTGCCAAGTTCTGCATAAATTCTACAACTGAATCCGGATCGTTTGCAATTGCTGTCAAAAGCTTATCCGTATTACCTGCTGTATTCACATCATCTTCATCCCCATCAATATGGTAAGCATTCTGCTCATTTTCAGCGGCATTTAGATAACCAAGTGTCTTGATTCCGAAGCTGGAAAGGTAATATGTTTTTCCACCATTGCCATTTTCATCAGCACCAACTACGATACCTTTTGACATAGCACTCGTCATAGAACTAATCAGACTTGAAAGGGTATTATCTCTTCTAAGCAGAGAAGATTTAATCTTTTCTTCCCATTTTTCTATTTCAGTTTCAGACATGGCATCTTTTTCTTCATCTGTCAATGGCTCATAGCCACTTGCAGAATCTGCATTATAAAGAGAAGTCATTTCATTAATAATAGTATTATACTGTGTCAAAAAGTCTTTGATTTTATCATAAATTCCCTGCGTATCTGTATTAACAGTTACTGTTATCGCAGTTGACGGCTCATCTATTATTCCTCCATTTGCATCGAGTTCTGTAGTCAGACCAGTTGCAGTAAAAGTCATACCATTAATAGAAAATGTATTCGAATCACTCGTATAATCTACACCATTTACACGAATTGTTGCACTTGCACCAGCAATATAATTTGATTGTTCTAATTCATAATCATCCTGGTCATTACCTGTTTTAGTTAAAAGCCCCAATGCCATTAATGCATTATTTTCTTTTGTTGCTGTTGTAACATTCATCTCTTCTGCTGATAATGTAAAGTTACTTTCTGCACCAGTTTTCTTTGAACTAATGAAAATACGACCATTAGTTTCATCAAAATTAGCATTCAGTCCTTTCTCTTTCATCCAGTTTATTACGTCTGAAATTTTAGTAGTACTTGTAACGCTAAGTGTGCTTCCATTACCCAAATCAATGATATCTCCATCACCTGTATATCCTAACTCTCCAAGTGTTGTTGATGCTGTTGCCTTTTCAGTCTTTGTTTCACCATTCTCTGTTTTCGTTACTTCAATTTTTTCACCTGTTAAATATGCAGATTTTGCCAAACTTCCTACTTGCACACTATAAGCTCCATTAACAGCACTACTTCCTGCTGTAACCGTTATTTTGGTACTGTCCGATACAGTTGCGCTCTTCAAATTATAAGCACTACTGTAACGTAGGTTACTTATACTGGTATACAAGCTGTAAATCTTAGTATTTAAGCTCTTCCAAGCATCCTGCTTCCATGACAACTTCGTCTGTGCTTTCTCATATTTCTGTGTTTTGTAACTATAACTGGATACCAATGCCGAGATAATCGATTCTGTATCCAATCCGGAATTAAGTCCTGTTATTCGAATAGGCATATCCTCACCCTACCTTTCTTTAACGTTTTTCATCCACCATAAGTCCTGCCATTTCCCACACTTTTGCAATCATGTCTAAGGTCTTCTCTGGTGGAAATTCTTTGATAACTTCCTTACTTTCTTTATCTACAATCTTGATTGTAATACGGTTTGTCTTCTCATGAACACCGAAAACTGCTTCCGAACTGTTTGCTCTTTTATTGATTTCTTCTACTGCTTTCTTTAACTGTTCATTACTTGGCATCTGCTGATTGCCTGCACCGTTTCCGCCACCTTCTGTATCTGCACCTTTGGTAGAAATCTCTACTGTCTTCTGTGCGATGTTATTTGATGTTGCTGCATTTGATGCGCTCTCTACCTTTGGCGCACTTTCTGCTTTCATTGCTGATGATGACGCACTTCCCTGAAACGACATCCCTGCTCCTTTAATAGCCTCTATTGCCATTGTGATACACCTCCGTGTGATTTTTGCTTGGAATGATTTCCAAAATGTTTTCCTCTTAATACTCTTAACGTTTATATCGGAATTTATAGCAAAAAAATTAATGCTTTAGCTAAAAAAAGTAGAAAAGCCTATTCTTTTTAATCAAATTACCATTAAGTGAATTCTATTTCTTCGTTAATTTTTTCGTGAATGGCAATGCGATTTTGAATATCAATAGAATTAACTAACCATCCATTCAAATGGCAGTTTCTAATAAACTCATCAATTCTATTCACACCATTAATCTCTTTCAAGGTTACAACAACACCAAATCGAAGCCCTATACCATCTATCGGGTCTAATCGATTATTTGTCTTAATCTCCATACCCCAATTTTTATTCTTGTAAGATTTTTTAGGCTTTTTATTATCTGTAGGCTTTTCTGTGATGTATTTAACATTATCCCACTTTCTAAATCTTTCTCTTGCCTCACCTTCAAGAATATAATTTCTAGTGCCACCTGCTTCCACATCCAGATTTTGCTTATCATCATTAATTTCATTTAAAGTACCATCATCCTTAATACGACCAAAATGCAAATTTAATTCTGTATTGGTATAATCAACACCTTGCGTTCTGTCACATATAGGAAAATAACACATAGTAGCTCTTGCCACATATGGATATTTGTCATCCTTCATAGGAATAGGGAAATCATAATTATAGGTGTTCCACTTTTCGCTTATATCTGTGACAACGAACTTTATTTCATCATCTTTTGTCTGAACAATATCTTCAATCTTAATTGGAACAATACCATGACCATACAATGCAACTTCTTCAGGCGTAGGAGCCTCATTCCATGCTCGAGCTGAATCAATAATCATTGCTTTCGCAACTTCTCTATTAAAACCTAACACATCAATAAGATATGACAATTTTCTAGCAATCCAAGGAGCTGCATATGAGGTTCCTGCAACACTAGCCGCACCCAATGATTCACAAACTCGAATATATTCTTCTTCACTACCTCCATAATAGCTTACATCTGGTTTTGCAAAGAATGAAAGTGCCAATCCTTTTCTTGAATATTTTGTTGATAATCCACTTTTTGTAACTGAATTAACGACCAAACTATTTATCGAATCCGCAGGAGAGCCAATCTTTACAACACTATTATTAGGCTTATTTGTCCCTGCAACAACAAAAATCACGTCATTCTCATGTTGTATCTGGTCAAGGATAGCTGCTTCTGCCGATATAAAGTTATCGTTCACTTCCTTATTACTGCCAAGAGAAATATTCCACACCTTTATATCCTTATTTTCTGCAATAATTCTTTTGATCTGTTTTATTATAGTAAACGAAGAGAAATGTGAATCTGTTGCAACACCAAAATGACGAACTTTAAATCTTCCACATCCATCATTTAACCATGGATTTAATCGTGGTCCATCTACTACGATTGATGAAACTGCAGTTCCATGCTGATAATCCTTAGATGTTTTAGGAATATTTTCATTTACCATATCATGATACTCAACCCATTCACCAAAATATACTCTTGAATCAAATAAAGTATCAATAACACCAATCGTTGGTTCAATCGAAGGACTTGGGATATGAATCATCCCATCGTTATAACTACTCATAAAATCTTCTGGCGACAAGTCTAATAAATTTTCTGTTGCCATAGCAACAAGATATGGCATTTTTTCATACAGAATCTTGGCTTGATTTTCATCCAAAAATACCGTTCTATTGTCTAAAATACGACTTGAAAGAATATCAATACCAATTTTCTTAAACAGAAGCTGCGTATCCATTTTGGTATCATAAAGTGTAATGATACTATCCTTAAATTGCTGTGGAGCTCTTTCCACCTCAAAATCTTCAATATAGGAAACATCTGCAATTATTTGTCTAAATGTCGATTTAGACATCTGATGTGTCTGTATATTAATTTTGTTAAATAATTCTTTGTTATTGTCAAATACCTCTTTCGTGATTCCATTTTTAAACAAAGAGTAAACAATTTTATTTGCCATCAATATTAAATTTATTGTTTTTTCAAGATCATTTGAATCTAAAAAATATGTGATAATATGCTTCGTTTTAGCCTCATTGAATTTTGCACCAACTATTGCCAAATTTGAGTCTACACCCTTAAACAATCCACTAATACGATTCGTTTTGGCAACAATTTTGTTGTAATGAACACTAATTAATACGCCTTGAAATGGTTTTTGTTCTTCTTCCCAAAACTTTTTTATCTGCTGCAATTTTGCTTCTAATCGGAGCAATTGTCCAGTTGTAACGACCGATTTACTATTCATAGCAGCTCCACTTCGACCAGGTTTTTTCGATGCCTGAACAAATCGCTTACCCTTTAATTCAAGCATATTATTCATTCTGCTCATCCTCCTTGTTCAACTTTCGAGAAACCGAACTCTTAGACTCACCCTTCAATTTTTCAATTTCTCTTACAGTAAAGCCCATTTCATAGAGTTGATTTATATCCGTTTTTTCTAATTCACCAATCAAATTATTATAAAGTCGCTTTAGATAATCATGCTCTAAATTAATATCACTAAATGCCAACGATGTTTTAATAATATTTTTTAGTTCCCCTGGATAAGGAAGCTCCTGTGCAACAGTCAAAATTTTTCTAAACAATCGGATATCTTTAGAAATTCCTTTGAAATTCTTAATAAAAGAAGAGAAATAAATTTCCGCAACTTCAATCAAATCCTCTTTGCTATATCTATTAAAATTGATTACGGCATCGAAACGCCTGAGCAGAGCTTTGTCAAAATTTGAAAACAGATTTGTTGTTGCAATAATAACTATCTCCTTATTTAAGTCACTTAATCTATCTAGCTCTCTTAATATAGCAGATGTGACACGCCCCATTTCTCTAACATCATTTGAGTTAATTCTATCCAAAGCGATAACATCAATTTCATCAAATAAAATAACAACTCTATTTGCATTTGGTATCATGTTAATTTCATTGAACATCAACGAAATATTTTTGTTCGTTTGTCCCAACTTACTATCAAGTAAATTGTCAAAATCAACACAAAATAAACTTCTATCTAGCAAACGAGCAACATGCTTTGCAGCCTCAGTTTTACCACTTCCCGGTAACCCCTCAAATAAAAATTTGTTAATTCCCACATTGTGATTAACTGCATTAATTATTCCCTTTACATCTTTTGAAATTTCAACAGGAAGATTTAAAGACTCCATTATACGAGTATCAATTTGCTTTAAGAATTCACTTTCAAAATCACTGCTTTGTGGCGTATACATATTGGATTCTGCAATTAAACTCATAATATACTCTGCCAACTGGTCATCTCCGATACTATCGAAATAACGGGCAATATTTATAGCTTCATTTCTAAATGAATTCTCATTTCTTTCAACATGGTACTTTATTAAATTCAAAACATTTTGTTTTTTCATAAATAGCACCTCCCATTGATATATAGTATATGTCATGACGGGACAAAAGTCAATATTTTGGGACAAAAATCAGTTTTTATTTTGTATGTAACGAATACAAAAAGCCAAATGAACATCAAAAACTTTATTCGACTTTACATATGTAAATAAAAATCCCCTTAAACAAACTTTCATTTGTCTAAGAGGACTTTCATTTTGTTTTATACTTTTTGAAAATTACCTTGGCTCTGAATAACTACAAAAAATTACAAGTTTTTAATTCTCTCCAACGCTGCTACCGTATTCTCATAACTACCAAATGCAGTCAATCTAAAATATCCTTCTCCGCTTGGTCCAAATCCGGAACCTGGTGTACCTACTACATTTGCGTTCTCTAACAAGTAATCAAAGAATTCCCATGAAGTCATTTTATCCGGTGTCTTTAACCAGATATATGGTGCGTTCACGCCGCCAAATACGGTGTAGCCTGCATCTTTTAATCCTTCTTTGATTGTTTTTGCATTGTTCATATAGTATGCAATCTGCTGTTTTAATTCTGCCTTACCTGCGTCTGAATATACTGCTTCCCCGGCACGCTGAATGATGTATGGTGCACCATTAAATTTCGTACCATGTCTTCTTGCCCACATTGCATGTAAAGAAACATCACCACATTTTAATTCCTTTGGAACAACAGTAAAGCCTAAACGAACTCCTGTAAATCCTGCGTTTTTAGAAAAACTGCGAAGTTCGATTGCACAAGTTTTTGCACCTTCACATTCGTAAATGGTATGTGCTACGTTATCTTCTGAAATATATGCTTCATAAGCTGCATCATAAATAATAATTGCACCATTTTTATTTGCATAGTCTACCCATTCCTGCAACTGGTCTTTGGTAAGAGTTGTTCCTGTTGGGTTATTTGGCAGACATAAGTAAATTAAGTCCGGTGTTTCCTTTGGAAATTCAGGTACGAAGTTATTTTCCATGGTACATGGCATATAAATCACATCGCTCCACATTTCTGTCTTCGGGTCGTATGTACCTGTTCTTCCTGCCATTACGTTAGAATCTACATATACCGGATAAACAGGGTCACAAACTGCGATTTTATTATCTACTGCAAAAATTTCCTGAATGTTAGCTGAATCACTCTTTGCACCATCTGATACAAAAATTTCATCTGCAGTAATGTCACAGCCTCTTGCTGCATAATCATTTTTTGCAATCGCACTTCTTAAAAATTCATAACCTAAGTCTGGTGCATAACCACGAAATGTTGCAGCATTGCCCATTTCATCTACTGCACTGTGCATTGCTGCAAGAATGCTCGGTGCAATTGGCTGTGTTACATCACCAATTCCAAGACGGATAATGTTTTTATCCGGGTTTGCTGTACTGAATGCATTTACTTTTTTTCCAATTGTACTAAACAGATAGCTTCCAGGGAGTTTCTGATAGTTGTCATTTACCTTTACCATTAATTTTCCTCCATTCTTTAATTACGAACAAAAAATATGTTAGTAGTATATCAAATATTTTTCTTATATGCAATCTTTTTTCCTTATATACTCCAACACTTCCTCATACTTCATATCGCCGCCAAATAAATCCAACGCACTTCCAATCGTTACATTTACTCGATTCTGTCCCAACACTTTTAACTGTTCTAAATCTGCAAAGCATCCGACTCCACCTGCATAGGTCACAGGGATTTTTCCCCATTCTCCTAACATTGCCACTAATTCTGTTTCAATTCCTTTTGCTTTTCCCTCTACATCCACTGCATGAATTAAAAATTCATCACAGTAATTCATTAACCTATTTAATAAGGAAAGCGTTACTTCTTCTTCGGTAAATTTCTGCCAACGGTCTGTCACGATATAATAGGCATTGTCACGTTTTCTACAGCTTAAATCCAGTACCAAACGCTCTTTTCCCACTGTCTGTACTAATTTTTCCAAGCGTTCGTAATCAATTTTTCCATCGCGGAATACATAGGATGTCACAATCACATGACTTGCCCCTGCATCTAAAAATTCTTTGGCATTTTCTGCGGTAATACCTCCGCCTACCTGTAAGCCGTTTGGATAGGCTGCTAACGCCAGCATTGCCTGTTCTTTTGTCGCTCCATAATATTCACTATCTTTTGCATTTAATAAAATAATATGCCCACCTTTTATTCCTGCTTTTTGATACATTTTCGCATAAAATGGTGCATCTTGTTTGGAAACAAAATTTTCCTCTGCCTGATTTCCCTCGTCACGCAGACTCCCACCAACTATCTGTTTTACTTTTCCGTTATGAATATCAATACATGGTCGAAATTCCATTTTTTATTACTCCTAATAGTTTTAATTTTAATTATAACTATTTAAAGATATAAAAGACCTTTTCATAAAAGTCAAGTTTTTCATTTGCTTTTCCTAAAAATATGTTATACTAATAGTAGCAAGGACATAAAATACCCATTGACATAAACTATTATTTTTGCTATGATACCAAAAATATACATCATGGAACACCTTTCATTTACATACAGGTGTTCTTTATTTATAACTATTCAGAGCTAATTGCTCTAAATAGCTCCATTTTAACTACAAACATTTATCAGAGAAAGCGAGGACAATGAAAGATGGGAAGAATTATTGGTGAAAGCATTACTTTTGACGATGTATTATTAGTACCACAGTACTCAGAAGTAACTCCAAACATGGTTGACTTAACAACTCACCTTACCAAAAAAATCGTATTAAATATTCCAATGATGAGTGCCGCTATGGACACCGTTACTGAACACAGAATGGCAATTGCTATGGCTAGACAGGGCGGTATCGGTATCATCCACAAAAATATGTCCATTCAGGAACAGGCCGAAGAAGTAGACAAAGTAAAACGTTCTGAAAATGGAGTTATTACTGACCCATTTTTCCTTTCTCCAAACCATACATTACAGGATGCCGAAAATCTGATGCGTAAATTCCGTATTTCAGGTGTTCCGATTTGCGAAGATGACAAATTAGTAGGTATTATTACAAACCGTGATTTAAAATTTGAAACAGATTATACAAAGCATATTAAAGAAAGCATGACTTCTAAGGGCTTAATTACTGCATTAGAAGGCACTACATTGGAAGAAGCAAAACAGATTCTCGCAAAAGCAAGAAAAGAAAAGCTTCCAATCGTTGATAAAGACTTCCATTTAAAAGGATTAATTACTATCAAAGATATTGAAAAACAGATTAAATACCCACTTTCTGCAAAAGATGCACAGGGTCGTCTTCTCTGTGGTGCAGGCGTTGGTATTACTTCTAACATGATGGACCGTGTAGATGCTTTAGTTACTGCAAAGGTTGACGTTATCGTTGTTGACTCTGCACACGGACATTCCCGCAATATCTTAGAAGCAGTAAAAGAAATCAAAGCAAAACACCCTGATTTACAGGTCATTGCTGGTAACGTTGCAACTGGTGCTGCTACCCGCGACTTAATTGCTGCCGGTGCTGATGCGGTTAAGGTTGGTATTGGACCTGGTTCTATTTGTACCACTCGTGTCGTTGCTGGTATCGGTGTTCCACAGATTTCTGCGATTATGGACTGTTATGAAGTTGCAAAAGAATTTGGTGTGCCGATTATCGCAGACGGCGGTATTAAATTCTCTGGTGATATGACAAAAGCAATTGCTGCCGGTGCTAACGTATGTATGATGGGAAGTATGTTTGCAGGCTGTGACGAAGCTCCTGGTCATTTTGAATTATTCCAGGGCAGAAAGTTCAAAGTATACCGTGGTATGGGTTCTATCGCTGCAATGGAAAACGGA
>CAYMHX010000056.1:0-11621 GCA_964390325.1 uncultured Roseburia sp.
TTTATTTAGTAAGCTAAAGTTCCATTTTTCTTATACTCAAAGTGATAATGATTGTAGTTTTCTGAATATTTTGAATTATTTGTATAATTGACAATCTTTTCAAAGAACATTTTAAAATTTTAAAAATAATCATTGACAAAATGTTAATTATCAGATATAATAAATTTAACAAAAACAAAACAGACAAGACTTACAGAAAGGAAGGTACAAACCACCAGCATCGTAAATCTTAACTCATAATCTAATGAAAGCGAGGTACAGTCCAATCAAAACATAATCGCATTCGATTTTAAATATTAAAAAAGATAGAAAACGTAGCATAAACCATTAGGGACTATAAATACATACGAACGTAAGATGTTTTCTTACTTCATATGATTGAAAAGCTATAAGAAGAATGAAAATCCAAATTACTATTTAGAAACGAAGAAGTCCGAAAAGAAGAAAACTTTTCAAATTGAAAGAAGTAAATCTTTTAAAAAAATCAAAGAAAAAAACTTTTTTAAAATTGAAAGAAGCATATCTTTTAAAAAAACAAAGAAGAAAACTTTTTGAAATTGAAAAGAAGTAAATCTTTAAAAAAATCAAAGAAGAAAACTTTTTAAATTGACTCGAAATCCATTTTAAAAAATATCGCTTACTGGAAAAATTCTTTTAATCAAAGGCAGAAAAATTAAAGAGAGGTAAAAGTCCAATGGATGAAATAGTTTAACGGGCGGCATCAAATAAAAATATTTCGATGTCGCCTAAACTTTTGCTCTTTTTCTCTCTCATTTTAAAGTATTCCTCATTCTCCGATAAAACAAAAAGACAGAAACTCAACTTTATGCTGCGTCTCTGCCTTTTCTATTTTTTATAAACAGGTCACTACAAAAATATCATAAATTGCTTTGATTGCTTTTTCAAAGTCTTCGTTGCGTACACCGATAATAATATTTAACTCAGATGAACCCTGGTCAATCATTTTTACGTTTACATTTGCGTGTGCCAATGCTGAGAAAATTCTGCCTGCTGTACCACGATTAGATTTCATACCGCGTCCTACTACTGCAATTAATGCCAAGTCTCCTTCTAATTCAATACTATCCGGCTGTGCATAACGGTGAATTGCAGAAATAACAGACTGCTCTTTTCCTTCAAATTCAGGCTGATGTACAAATACAGTCATTGTATCAATACCTGAAGGTACATGTTCAAAGCTAATTTCATAATCTTCAAATGCAGATAATACTTTTCTGCCAAATCCTACTTCAGAGTTCATTCTGTCTTTTTCAATATTTACAGAAACAAAGCCTTTTTTACCGGCAATACCTGTAATGGTAAATTCCGGCTGATGACAGGTACTTTCTACAATCCATGTTCCTACATCTTCCGGTGCATTAGTGTTACGGATATTAATCGGAATACCTGCTCTGCGTACCGGGAATACAGCTTCTTCGTGAAGTACGCTTGCACCCATATAGGAAAGCTCACGCAATTCTTTATAAGTAATTGTCTTAATTGGCTTTGGATTGTCTACAATTCTTGGGTCTGCAACTAAGAAACCAGAAACATCTGTCCAGTTTTCATAGCAGGAAGCACGAACTGCCTTTGATACGATAGAACCTGTAATATCTGAACCGCCACGAGAGAATGTTTTAATCTTTCCATTTGGTCCTACCCCATAAAATCCCGGGATAACTGCACATTCTACATCTTTTAAACGAGCACTTAATGCTTCATTTGTTTTGTCAGGAATATATTCGCCATGCTCATCAAAGAAAATTGCTTCTGCAGGGTCTACAAATTCAAATCCCAAATAATTTGCCATAATCAAACCATTTAAGTATTCACCACGGGAAGCAGCATAATCAGAACCTGCTTTTGCCTTAAAATCTTCTGCAATTTTTCTAAATTCTTCTTCTAAAGACATTTTTAAATGCAATCCATTAATGATAGAATCATAACGGTCTTTGATTTTATTTAATTGCACCTTAAAATCCTGCTCTTTTTCTGCTAATGCATAGCAGGCATACAGCATATCTGTTACCTTTGTATCCTTGCTGTTACGCTTCCCCGGTGCACTTGGAACAACAAACTTTCTTTCCTTATCTGCACGGATAATATTTCCTACCTTTGCGAACTGCTCTGCGCTTGCTAAAGAGCTTCCGCCGAATTTTACAACCTTAATCACATGAACCTCCATTTCCAAGCGGTTCTTTAACCGCTATCCCCTAATTATTTGTTTTATACCTATTTTCTTTAAAATATCTTAACATAAAAGTTTTTTCCGTCAATTCATTTTTTCACAAAATCTGCCTTTTTTCGCCATTTCTTTCTTTTTCTATTATTTTATGTAAACTTTTCATAAGTTCTACTTATATTTATAAAAACAAATAACAATCAATCTAAATAATACACAACATAACAAATCTCTTGATTATCAAACCATTTTACATATTGACAATCTTATTTTTTTCCTGTATAGTCTAACCTTGTTGAAACTTCAACTTCTTATGTTTCAAATTTTTATTATGTTCAAAATTGGAGGCTATTTTATGGTTAGAATTATTATTGACTCAGCTTGTGACATGCCAAAAGTAATGGCAGATAAATTAAACTTAGATTTTCTTCCTTTAAAAACAATTTTTGGCGAGGAAGAATTTTTAGACGGAATCACCCTTTCACAGGATGAATTTTACAAAAAATTAGAAAGCAGCCCTGTAAACCCAACTACCAGTCAGATTTCTCCTGCTGATTTTGAAGATGTCTATGCAGATGTAAAAAAATGTGGCGATACTGCTGTGGTTATTACCATTTCCAGCAAGCTTTCCGGTACATTCCAGAGTGCCAATATTGCCCATGATGGTTACGAAGACTGTATCTACTTAGTGGACAGTGAAAACGCAACCGTTGGTGAACAGCTTTTGGTGCATTATGCCTGCCAGCTTCGTGAAAATGGTTTCACAGCCAAAGAGATTGCATCCGCTCTTAATCAGAAGAAAAAAGACATCCGCCTTGTGGCTGTCCTTGACACGTTAGAGTATTTACAGCGCGGCGGACGTATTTCTAAAACGGCTGCTGTTGCAGGAACTCTGCTCTCTATTAAACCGCTTATCTCTGTTGTAGATGGAGAAGTAAGCTCGATTGGAAATGCCCGCGGCTTAAAAAATGCAGGCGTACAGCTTACAAAGGCTGCAAAAGAAGCAGGAGAAATTGATTTTTCCATGCCATGTGCCTTTGTATATAGCGGAAGCAATGATGAACTTTTACAGAAATATATCAGCGACCATAAAAATTCATGGGACATCCTGACAAAAGATATTCCTGTTTGCCGCATTGGAAGCACCATCGGTACACATGTCGGACCGGGTGCATTTGGACTGGCATTTTTCTGTAAATAAAAGAATGTGCCATCGGCATATTTCTTCTTTGCACAAGTACGCATCCTGTATAGAATACTTTCATCTGCTTTGATTTTTATGATGGAAACAGCCATTTTTAACCATTGTTTCTATCATAAAATAAGTGCAGATGAAATCTTTTTTTATTTAGGGCTATGAAATCATGGCTTTTTGTACTTTCTCAAGCCTTTCATAAAACTGTGGATAGAAATCCTTATTCACATCATATGGTTGGATAAAAAATATTTTCAACAAAAACATAAGGATTGTTTTTACCGTTTTTTCATCTGTCATATCTGTAATAACTTTTTCCATTTTCTTTCGGAAGCTATGCCAGTCAATTAAATACTGCTGATTTTTCTTCAATTCCGGAGTATCGAGCCATTTTGAAACTTTTACTTTACTTCGTTTTTGCTTTAAACAGCCATCACTCTGTAAAAAATAATATAATTTATCATCTTCATAAATTCTGCCCAATGGAAAAAGACGGCAAATTCCAGGTCTAAAACTATGAATACTGCACCGTCCCTCTCCATTTAAAAAAACACAATAGTTTGTTTTTTCATCCATCATTAGATTTGGCAAAATCAGACCATCTACCATCCGAAGTTCTATTTTCTTTTCTATCATATCTTCTGCATTCATTCCCAGATTTTTTTGTAATAAGTACACATCCAATGGGTCTAAAATAATGGAATCCCCCATGTCCTCACAACAAAAATGACAGCCCTCACAGTCATTACAAGCTGCTCTTACCATATCGTGAAGTCCATATACTTTTCCGTCGGATATTTCTTCTAAATTTTTATTCATAATACTCCCTCTGTCTTTCTGTTTATTATTTTTTTAACAAATCTACATGCAAACCTTCAATGTTTTTCATAATCTGTACAAGCACAAATTTTCATATAAAAACTCAGCAAAACTACAAATGAGGAAATATATCTTTGCAAATATATTTCCTCACTCTCTTTCTTTCAACGTAACCTTATTTTCTTAGTTACCTTACAACCTTATTCAAATGAAATCACAGAACCTTTGTAAGTACTGTTAATATATTCTTTTACTGCATCTGACTTTAATACCTCGATTAATGCCTTAATTGCTTCATTATTTTCATTTCCTTCTTTTACAGCAATGACATTCACATAGTTCTGAATTGCTTCTGAATTTGCATCTTCACACGCAAGAGCATCTTCATCTGCTGAAAATCCCGCCTGAAGTGCATAATTACCATTTAATACGATAATTGCAAAGTCTTCTTTTACACGAGCAATCTGTTCTGCGGCTAATTCTCGGATTTCTACATCAATGAGATATTCTTCAATATCATTTTTTGTAGCTGTTAAACCTGCACCTTCTTTTAACTTAATAATGCCGTTTGCTTCTAATAACATTAAAGCACGAGCTTCATTTGTCGCATCGTTTGGAACTGCGATTTCATCACCTGAAGTAAGCTCTGTTAAAGCAGCCTTCTTTCCCGGATAAATTCCAAGTGGTTCATAATGAATACCGCCTGCATTTACTAAATGAGTCCCTCTTTCTGCATTAAAGTTTGTTAAATATAATACATGTTGGAAATAGTTTGCATCCATTTCGTCACTTTCTACGACTTCATTTGGGATAATATAGTCATCAAAAACTGTAATTTCTAACTCATATCCCTGCTCTGCAAGAATTGGTTTCGCCACCTCTAAAATTTCAGCATGTGGTGTTGCAGATGCTCCTACTTTAATCGTTCCACCTGTTTTTTCTACTGTTTCTGTGCTTTCTGTATTTACTGTGTTTCCATTGCTTTGTGCGTTCTCATTTTTTTCTCCTGAACTGCCACAGCCTGCAAACATACCAAGTGTCAATACAGATGCTAAAATTGCTGCTAATACTCTCTTTTTCATAATTACCTCTCCACTTTCTTTGCTATATCATTGAAACTGATTTTCGGCAGTTTCACACCGTATATTAATGACTGTAAGCTATTTACGTTTATCTAAATTGCTTGCAAGCTTCATTCCGATTGTTTGGAAAATCTGGAATAATAAAATTAATAATGCCACTGTAACAAACATAATATCAGCCTGCCACCTGTGATATCCATATCGAACTGCAATATCACCCAAACCGCCTCCGCCGACGGTTCCTGCCATCGCAGAATAGCCTAAAATCGTACCAATCGAAATAGTTGCACCGACAATCAATGACGTTCTTGCTTCTACTAACATTACCTTAAAAATAATATCCCAATTAGAAGCCCCCATAGAACGGGCTGCTTCAATAACTCCCGCATCGACTTCTTTTAAAGAAGATTCTACCATTCTGGCAATATACGGTGCTGCTGCAACTACTAACGGAACAATCGTTGCTGTTGAACCATAACTTTTTCCTACTACAAATCTCGTAAATGGAATTAATAAGATTAATAAAATCAAAAATGGAACACTTCGCACCATATTAATGATGACATCCATCACTTTATAAAGCATTGCATTTGGCTTAATTCCATCTTTATCTGTTACCGTAAGCAAAATTCCCATTGGAAGTCCAAATACATAACCTAATAAGGTAGATGCCAACGTCATATATAAGGTGTCACGAATTCCTTCTGCTAACATCGTAATAATCGTACTGTCAAACATCCTCTTTCTCCTTATCCTCTAAGCCGTTCAATTTCCAAGCCTCTTTCTCTCAAATATGCCTCAATATCCACCTGTAAATGTTTATCATCCGGAAGGCCTAAAATCATTTCACCTTTTGCAACACCACCTACATTTTTGGTATCCGCTTTTAAAATATTCACTGGTGTATTGAATTTCAATATCATATTTGCAATCACAGGTTCAAAGGCAGAATTTTCAGAGAAAACAATACGAATTTTACGGTCTGTCTGAATACGTTCGGTCATTTCAGATTCTCTTGTATTCACACTCAATTCCGGTAAATCTCTTAAAATCAATTCTCTGGCTGCCTGTGATTTCGGATGATTGAAAATCTTTTCCACGAAACCATTTTCGACTAATACACCACCTTCAACAATCGCTACTTTGTTACAAATTTCACGAATGACTGCCATTTGATGTGTAATGATGACAATCGTAATCCCTAAATCTTTATTAATCTGCTTTAATAATTCTAAAATGGAAGCAGTTGTCTGTGGGTCTAAAGCACTCGTTGCTTCATCACAAAGTAAAATTCTTGGGTCTGATGCTAATGCTCTTGCAATCGCCACACGCTGTTTCTGACCGCCTGAAAGCTGTGCAGGATATGCTTTTTCCTTTTCTGACAATCCAACTACTTTTAAAAGTTCTCTTGCACGTTCCCTTGCTTCTTTTTTATTTTTCTTTTGAAGTGTCAATGGAAAGCAAACATTATCCAATACCGTTTTTTGCATTAATAAATTAAAGTGCTGGAAAATCATTGCTATCTCACTGCGTTGTTTTCTTAATTCCTTTTCACTTAACGCCCCTAAATCCTGTCCTGCTACAATCACTTGTCCATCTGTCGGCTTTTCCAAATAATTTAAACAACGTACCAATGTACTTTTTCCAGCACCTGACATTCCAATAATTCCATAAATATCACCAGCTTCAATATTTAAATTAATATCCTTTAACGCTTCCACCACGATACCCTTTTGTTCAAAGGTTTTAGACAGGTGTCTTACTTCTATCTCACTCATATAACTCCTTTATATTTTCCCTTATTTTCTAAAAGAAAACTAACTATTCTATACCTTCATAGTTACAAAGAAAAAACCTTCACCTCATTATAGATTTTCACTACAACAAAGTCAAGGTTATTCTCTCAATAAAATTTATGCGCTCATCCTTTATTGATAATCCACGGACTGCAAACAAAGTCCTTGTGCAGGTGCCGTCACTCCCGCTTTCGCACGGTCTTTTTCTTCTAATAACTCCGTCATACTTTCTACCGTACGTTTTCCCCAGCCAACTTCTAATAAGGTTCCAACTAAAATCCGTACCATATGGTGTAAAAATCCATTTCCATGAACGGTAAAATACAAATAATCCCCTTTTTGGGTGATATCTAGTTTATCTACAATCCGCACTGTAGATTTTTTCATCTTTTTATTCGCACAAAAACTGGCAAAGTCATGCTCTCCCATCAATATTTCTGCTGCCTGACGCATTTTTTCTATATCTAATTTTTCATCAATTACATACACATATTTTCGGTCAAAAACAGGTTTTTCTTCCCCTACATAACAAGTATAACAATAGGTTTTTCCAACTGCATGATAACGACTGTGAAAACGGTCCGATGCCACGCTGACTTCTTTTACGCAGATATCCTCGGGCAAATAATGATTTAGATAGGTATAGATTTCTTTGGGTGTTTTTTCAGTTTCCAAATGCACATTCGCTACCATATTTTTCGCATGAACTCCTGCATCTGTCCTACCGCATCCAATTACATCTATCGGCATTCCCACCATACGTTCTAAAACCTTTTCCACTTTACCTTGAATCGTCATATCCGTATTTTTTTGACCTTCCCATCCAAAGTATCTGGTTCCGTCGTATGTTAAAATCAATTTATAATTTCGTTTCATTTTTACCTCTCATTCTGAAGCGTCACAAATTTTTGATTGAAAAATGATTATCGAATTATTTTTCAATCTTATTCTCCATTTCTGTGCTGTTTTTTATTATCCTACAAGCATTCCCATTAATTCAGGCATCTGTATCAGTAAATTCAAAACTGCAAGCCCTGTCACACCTGCTATGTACATTCTCTCTAACTTTTCCTTTTGAAGAATATCCAATAACAATAATAAAATGCCCATCAGTAAAATTCCTGTGACAAAGAAAACTCTCTCTCCGGAAGAATAAATAGTTGGCGAAAGAATCAATATTACTTCACACGCAATTGCTCCTAAATATGTTAATAAAATAACAATCTTTCTATCCGTCAATTCCCACAACAAAAAAAACGTAAATACCAGTGCTATACTCCACCAAATAAGCACCATCCACTGTACCATTGTCATATCTGCTGCCCTTGGTACGACTTCCACCTTTCCTGTTAATTTAGAAAGGTCAAGACCTATATCACAGACTGTCTTTACTCCTGCTTTTCCCATTACAGCTATGAAAGCAAAGATAGCACAGCCTGCCAAATAACATTTTGTCAAAAACGCTTTTCCACTTGCTAAACGCTCTCTTTTTAATCTTTCCAATAATAAAAAACCTCCTGCTAACCAAATAGCCGTTAAAAGCATTGCATTTTCATTTGCAAAAGAGGAAATCAACCATTGTATCAACAAAAAGAATCGTTCTCCCAAAGAAAGACTGTGAAACTCCGGCATATAAATTTCTACTGAAGCGGCCACACGCAAAGCATTTCCCGGAGCAAAACTTGACAATGCAAATGCCCCTGCTGTTGCAACCGCCTGCATTAACATTCCTCCTCCTAATTTTTGCCTCTGCCACAACTTTATTCCAATACCAATTACAGAAAATGCTAAAATCACTGCTCCCATCTGTTCTGAAGACATTCCTGCTATAATGGCACATGGAATCGAAATAGCATATATCCACTTTTGTCTGCCATCGTTTCTTCCAATCAGTTCCTCGTCTTCTTCTCGAAATACTTCTGAGGCAATTGTAAACAATGCCGCCAATCCACAAACGGCAGGCCATAAATAATTCATAGAACCGGTAATCCAAATACAAGAATACCCCAAAGTTTTAATATCTATCAGTAAATAAAATAACAGTGCAAACCATAAGTCCACAATTTCTATATTATCAGTAATTTTCTTCTTTATAAAAATCAAACTTATCGGTAACGCAGAAATCATTCCAGCATTTACAATCCTCCAAAGCCACAGGTCATGATTAAAAAAGATATGCATTAGCCCCTCTGAAATCATACGCCCTGTCCATGTTTCATAACGCCATGTTAAATATTCCAAAAAACCCATACTACCGCAATATTGCAAAAAAAATGAATCATCTCCATCGGAATACTGAATAAAAGACAATATTGCCAGACAACCGATAAAAAGAATTCCCATTCCTCCTGCCATAATATAACTATCTTTTCTCTTTTGTTTGTTTTCGCCCTCCATACAATTCCTTTCCTAAAAATAGAATAAAATCCGATATACCCATGTTTCCCTTTTATTAGTATATCGGATTTTATATGAAATTACAATTTTTAACTATAACAAATCTCTAACAAAAAATATAATATCGGTTGATGTAATAAATACACTATCAAGGAATGCTTTCCTAAAAAATCAAAAAAAGGAAGCTTTTTTTGAAAAATTTCCCACTGTAATATTTTTCTTTTTTTGCAAAGACCATATAAAAAATAGCCTGTTAGAAACAAAAATATCCATGGAATTAACGAAAAATAATCCGTCGAATAAAAATCTATGGATGGCATACCCAAATATGCTGTAAAAAGGTTCCGATACCAGCTTTCTGGTAAAGAAATCCATCGAAAGCTCTCAAAACCCAAACATCCCCGATTGATATCTCTAGTCAATACAAACAAAGCAAAACTTCCTATCATTCCAAGCTCTGGTGCTACTTTTTTTAATATTTTATCAAATGGTATCATAAGCAGCATTGCTGAACCCATACAAGTCAATACACCAAATACCACTCGATTATAAGGCATTACCACTAATGTCACAGCCGTTACCAAAAGTCCACTTCCAAATACCAGCAATCCTCGTTTCAAAGGTGCTTTTCCCATCGACCAGCAAAAACCTGATAATAAGATAAATGTCCAACAGATACTTTGCTGCCATATATAAGCTCCTGTGCTGCGATACCATGCCCACTTCGCTCCATACATGTAGACCATGTTCCAAGAAAAGTGATAGACTATCATACTAAGTAGCACAATACCTCTGATTCCGTCTAGCAGATGATAGCGCTTTCTCTTTTCTATCTCCATACACAAAACCCTTTTCTATCATAAATGTTTACTAAAAGCAGTATTAAAATTCTTTTAATAATTTGCGTAAAAGTGTATTTAACGTAATTAATTCATCTCTTGTCATTTGTATTCCTTCACCAACTCTAGAAGGTATCTGTAATGCATTTTCTCGAAGCAGCATACCTTTTTCTGTTACAGCTACATTTAATACACGTTCGTCTTTTGTATCTCTTTTTCGGGTTACATATCCTTTTTGTTCTAATTTTTTTAATACAGGAGTCAAGGTTCCAGAATCAAGGTATAAATATTTTCCCAGCTCTTTTACATTTACTTCTTCTTTTTCCCATAATACCATCATTGTGATATACTGAGTATAAGTCAGATTAATTTCATCTAACAAGGGGGTATATCGTTTCACAATTTCTTTGGAACAAGCATATAGTGGAAAACAGACTTGTTTTTCCAATTTTAATATTTCGTAATTTTCCATAATATTATTACTCCATTCATATAAACCTATACTGATAGATTATTATTTCTTTTTTCAATACTATTATAAAATTTCCGTATTTTCAAAGTCTGCATTTAACGCATCTAGTACCTCCTCATTTTTATTTTATAACGATTCAGAGTCAATGAAATTTTTATAAAAAAATCAAAACAGTTGTAAAAGAATACTGCTAATTTCTTCAAAGCTCCGTCCATCACTCATCCATGCCAACATCGCCTCTGCAATAAACTCTGCTAAAAACTCCGCATCTGCTTTTTCCTGCTTTTGGCAATGTGCATATAACGGTTCTGCAAGCTGACTCCTTAACATTGCATGACGATTTTGAATTTCTACCAGAGAATTCGCTCTTGCATCTTTATCTGAAAATAATATTTCATATTTTTTCTTAAAATGATTTATTTCTTTATAAATACAATATAACGCACTTTTCGGTTCATCTGCCTCTTTACAGCCTGTATCAATTGCCTCTTTACACACAAGCCAATCCCCTATCATAAAACTGGCAATCAACGTATCTTTAGAACCAAAATAGTTATATACCGTTCCTACTCCAACTCCACAAGCACTTGCTACAGAACGAATGGTCATTGCTCCATATCCATATTCTATTACCTGTTTTCTTGCTTCTGTTAATAATTTTTCCCGAAGATTTTCAATAATCTTTGGCATAACCTTCTCCTTTTTATGAACACGTTCATTTAATACATTATAAAACTTTGTTAATTTTTTTTCAAGCCTTTCTTCTCTTATCTTATAAAAATAGTAATCTATATATTCGGCGATTAAAAACTTCGCCTCATATATAGACCCTCCGGGGG
>CAYMHX010000057.1:0-11481 GCA_964390325.1 uncultured Roseburia sp.
CACTTCGTGACCGCGTGTGGCGCAGGCGTGATTTTCAATCACCGCCTATATAAATGATTTTGTTTACAAATCTGAAGAATTTCTTCAAAATATTCGTGCTGGTCAGGGTCACCTCTGCCTCCTAAGGCAATCTTATTTCTTTTCGCTCTAAAGCATTTCCATATAATGTCCACGGTGCTTTTGATTCTTCCGTTTTTTCTAAAAATTCTTGAAACTTCTTGGTTATTGTATATCTGGCGTTCCCTTTTCCATCAGATATGTGTGCAATATGATTTCCTGTTTCAAAAAAAGAACTGTACAAAAAAATTTTTTCCATTTTCTTTCGTACAGTTCTTTTTTATAAATCATTATTCTAAATAAAGTTAATACCCTATCGCATATCCAAATAGTAACAATCCACTCGTCAATACTAAGTTCATAAGCTGGTACGGAAGACTCCATTTTAACCACTTTCCATAATCCACGTCACCAATTCCAAGTGCAATCAAAAGTACTGCATTCGTTGGATAAAGTACATTCGAGAATCCATCTCCAAATGCAAATGCTGCCACACAAAGCTGTGCGGAAACTCCAAACACTTCTGCTACTGGGACAATCAAAGGCATTAATAAAAATGCTTTTGCGGAACCGGAAGAAATAAAGAAGTTCATAACCAATACAATCAAGTAAATAAATAAAATAACTATATTAGCAGGCAGGGTTTCTGCAATCGAAATTGCTCCCTGTAAAATAACATCTAATACATTTCCTTCTACCAATGTATACTTAATAGAATTTGCCATCAAAATCATAAATACGGCTGGAAAAATGGTTGTGACACCATTCCAGAATGTCAAAAGAAGATTTCCTCCTCTGCCAGACATTTTACTCGATAGTAAGCCTGCCGCCAAAAATGTGACTGCCACAATAATCATGGTAAAATCCTGTAATGCTGTGATAAACACCGAACTAAGTACCACTAAAATTCCTGCACCCATCAGTCCTAAAAAGCAGCTTAATCCTTTGTCCATTTTTTCATCTGTGACCATAACCATAGAAATTGCATCTTCCGATAACGGCTTTTCTATCTTTTTTGCATAACGTGTTAAAAAAGCAATCAATAACAGATATACTAAAACGAAACTAAATGCTCGAAACCACATTCCCGAAAACATCGGCAACCCTGCAAGCTCCTGTGCCACACCAACGGTAAACGGATTACAAACACCTGCTGCAAATCCCGAACCGATAGCAAGTAGACTCATGCCTACGCCAACCATATTGTCCCAGCCTAAACGAATTGATAAGGCAATCATAATCGGCACTAACGGTACACATTCTTCAAAAGAACCGATAAAGGAACCCATTCCCATAAAAAATAGTGTCACCACCGCCAATAATTTGTACCGCTCTTTTCCAAATTTACTCGTAATCTTTTCCAGCATATACATCATCAGTCCGCATTTTTCCAGACAGTTAAATACACCGCCAATTACTAATAAAAAGATAATAACACCAATCAATGAACCGCTGTCTGCACCACCTAATACCAAAATCGGTGACAATGCCCACTGCCAAAACGGAATGCCACCTCCAGGCACAATAAATGTCAAACCGTATGTAAGCACCATCAACACAAAAATAACGATAATCGCTGTAATAAATGATTTTGCACTTACATTTAATCCCTGTTCCTCTTTCTTTTCTTCCTTCATCATTTCCTCATTTCTGTATTATTTCCTACGCACATCTTCTCTTGAATATATTTTATATATTCTTTCCAATTCTAATAAACTCTCTTACGAAAGTCTTACATTACTTGCTTTAAGTACTGTTCACTCCATGACCGGCAACGATTGATTTCTGCATGCAAATTCGCTTCCCGAAGCAGAAATCAACTCTTGAATCACTTTTTCCCCACGTCAATCAGCAAGTGATTGGCGTGGATGTGAAAAGTAACTGCTTTAATACTTCTTTAAAATCCTTTTCCTCCCAGATAATTGGCACAGGATAGGTTGGATTTCCTTCTTTTACTGCACGTTTTGCCAATTCTGCAAAATCCCGTTTCTCCAATTCTGCCACTTTATCAGGAATATTCATTTTTTGATTTAACTCCCGAATGGAAGCAATGAAATCTTTTGCATTTCCTGCAATCCCAGCCACACTTGCCAGATTTGTTAATTTCTTGTCAATCGTCTTGCCATAAGCCTCTAACACATAAGGCATCAAGATTGCATTTGCCATACCATGTGTTACTCCATAAAGACCACCTATTCCATGTGCAAGAGCGTGTATATAGCCGATAAAATTACTATTAATCGCCATCCCTGCATAATAAGAAGCAAGGAGCATATTTTCTCTCGCCTTTAAATTAGAGCCATCTTCATAAGCTGTCAGTAAATTTTCATAAATAAGTTTTACTGACTTTAGTGCATACTTTTTTGCTTTTGGCGAACAAAACCGATTCGTATACGCTTCTACTGCGTGTGTCAAAGCATCCATACCTGTCACTGCTGTAATCGAAGCTGGCAGACCACAGGTCAATTCGCAATCTAAAATAGCATACCTTGGAACTAAACACAAGTCTAAAATCGTAAATTTATAATGATTATGAGTATTCTTATCTTTCAAAGAGCTATCAGACACTTGCTGTTTGATAGTGAATGAAGATGATTTAAGAGTTGATTCCTGCTTCAAATGAAATTTGCTACGAAGACAACTTTTTATACAGGAATCAAACGTTACTGGTAACGAAGTTGACAGTAACGTAATTACAGCGCCTGCTGTTGCCTCTGAGCCGGTTCCCGCTGTTGTCGGTACAGCATAGATGGTTGGAATTCTTTTTAATACTTTCAATAACCCCTGCATCTTTGCAATACTTTTCTTTGGTCTGGCAATTCTTGCTCCAAGTGCCTTAGAACAATCAATCACAGAACCACCTCCGATTGCCACAATTGCCTGACAGTTTTCTTCCTTATAAAAAGTTACTGCCTCCTCCACACATTCCGTTGACGGGTCAGGCTGAACTTTTGAAAAAACAGCATATGCTACCCCTTCCTTTTGCAAACTTAAAAAAAACGCTTCCAAACTGCCTCGTCTGATAAATCCCGGTGTCGTCACAACTAACACTTTATGTATTTTTTCTTTTTTTATTAATTGGGGAATCTGATAAATACTGCCTGCTCCAACGATTAATTTTGCATCCCGCAATGGTGCTGCATACATAAATGCACTAAAACAAAACTGTCTGATTCGATAATAAATATTTCTTATTTTCATATCCTGCTCCCTAATACTTTTAGTAAAAAATATGGTTTCCTATAATTGTTCCCTCAATCCCCGGCACTACGGTACGGAAAAACAAACAGTGATTTGTTATCCTTCCATTTAAAACCTCTGCCGCTGCTTGCCTGCATGTTTCATTTACTCCCGCTTGCAAACGATAGGCAAGTCTTCCACTGGCAACTGGGGCAAACTGCCCACTTTGGTAAATGACTCCCGTAATGGTATTTGGAAATCTGGAACTTTTTACTCGATTCATAACAACACTTCCGACAGCAAGTTTTCCTTCGTACGGTTCTCCATCTGCTTCACACTGAATAATCGCTGCCAATAAATAAGCATCTCCCTCTGCCTGCACATAATTGACCCCCGACCAGTCTTCTTGTCCTGCCTTTTGAATTTCCAGCCAAAGTGCCAAGTCCTGTGCTAACTTTTCTGCCTCTAATTTTTTTTCATATTCTTCCCAGTATTTTAACTGTTCTTCTAAATCCTCTATATTTTCCTGTGCTTCTTGAATGTCCTCATTCGTTTCCAAAATATGCTGTTTGGTAGAAGCAATCATACCATTTACTTTTGTCTGATTTTTTTCCAATGCCTCTTTTAAGGCAAGAAGTGTCTGTTCTTCCTGTTCCAAAAATAATTTCTGTTCTTCCACTTCTTTTTGAAGCTGTTGAAATTCCAAGATTTTTTCTCTATCATAAGTATGTATTTGAGCAGCATATTCTTTATGATTTAAGTAATCCGAAAGAGAATCCGAAACGAAAAGTAATTCCAATACTGACATTTCTCCATTCTCATAAATGTATCGAATGCGTGTTTTCATATCTTCATATTGTTTGTTGCATCGTTTTTCAGCAATTTCTAATTCTTGTGCCGCAATATTTACTTCATTTTGTTTACTTAAAATTTCTTCATCTAAACGATTCATTTCATTTGCAAGTGCCTGTAAATTTGTATTCAAATTTTGTAAATCACCCTCAAGCTCGTCCATTTTCTCATTATGTTCCTCTAATACATTCTCAGCCTCTTCTACCTGTTGCTGTAAATTATCCACCTGTTCCCTTGCATCATCAATGTCATCCTGTGTCACCGTTGCATATACCGTTGTCATTGATAAACAACAACATATTAAAACCACTGCCAATATCTGCTTCATTATCTTACCTCTGCAATATACTATTATTCAGTCCTTTCATAATTACGATGCTTCTCTTTTCCGTCAAATTTAACTCTTGTGCTTTTCCTTTAATAAAGATTTCAGCTTTTTATATATAGCACTGGCTCTCTTACTATCCTTAAAATACTTTGACATTCCATTACAAATAGCTTGTTTTGTCTTATATTGATTAAATATCTTTAAAACCTCATACGGTTCATCTTCATCTGTAAGCAACTTCTTAATTTCTTCTATTGATGCAATATCACTTTCTTTTACTTTGCTTTTCTTTTCTAATATTCTTGTTACTTTTTGTGGTTCAACTTCTATTTGAGGTTCTTGTTTTTGAAACACAATTCTTTCCACTGACTTATTTAACTTTCCCCAATACTCACATAAACAATCAAAACCTTTATCATTTGAAACAATATAATATCTTACGCTTTCCCCAAACTTACCAATTAAATATCCTAAATGTGATGATAATTGAAAATCCAGTGCATTTTTTGTACCCGTTATCACTTTAAAACAGCTAAATTGTATATTTAACTTAACCATACTTTCCACAATATCAAGAGAAATATTCTTACACTGTTCTGAATAAAAAAGAATAACTGCATCTCCCTCCTTAACTCCAACTAATTCCTTTAAACCATCTGCCCTTATATTTTCATAATCTACCAAATAATAATTCATTATTCCCACCTATCTATTATAACTTCAATCCCTTTCTTTCACAATCAGACAATAAATGTCTGCTTATCACTCTCTTTTGCCATATTCCTTGCCTCTCTTGGCGTACAGCCGTAATGTTCCTTAAATGTCTGATAAAATAATTTTTGGTTAAAAAATCCATGCCGTTCCATAATCTCTTGAATACCATCTTCGGTATGTAAAATATCCTGATAAATATGATTGATACGAACCAGATTGACATATTTAATAAAAGAAATCCCCATATTTTTTGCAAAAAAACGACAGAAATACTCACGATTTAGTCCTAGTTCATCTGCCGCATCCTGTAACGTAATTTCTTCCTTATAATGATGTTCCACAAAATCACAGACCTCTCCCAAACGCTCTATATTTGTCATTCTTGCATAACTATTTGTCGGTGTCACTGTTACACTAAAAAAATCAATTAATTCTGCTAATATCGTATAAATCACCGCATTACTTCTCAACTGATAGGTTTTCTGCTGATTCATGTATAAAACCGTAATTTCCTTCAACGACTCACAAATTTTTTGATAAGAGTCTCGCTGTTCTTCTTTGAGCCTTTTCTTTGTACAATGAAAATTTAAAATTTCTTGATTTGGCAAAAAACGAGTCAATAAACTTCTTGAAATGTGAATACAAATTCCCATTGTCTGCGGAAGGGCATACAATACCTCATGAACCTTAGAATAATCAATAACAATCGCATCTAACGGCTCTAATTCATAACGTTCACCGTCCATATTCACAGTTGCATGACCATTTAAAATATAAAGAATTTCCAACTCCCTATGCCAATGATGGGGCGAATTTTGCTGCATGGTTACAAAACGAATATCAAACCCCACATCTGCCTGTAACTTTACTTTTTCAAAATTATTCTGTTGCATAAGCCTTGCTTTTCCACTTTCTAAATATTCTCTTGTATTTCTAAACTCCCCTTTTATTATACTTTATTTTCTATTTATTTTCAATTTATAAAGTCAATATCACCGTATTTTTCGTTAATAATATATCTAAAAACCAATGGCAAAAACAGGTAAGATAATAGATGTCAGGAGGAAACACCTGAAGGAAAAAAATTTAAAATTAAGGAGGAAAAATCATGTTAAACAAATTAAAAACACTTTTCACAAACAATATTGAGTATATTGGAGTGGGTTTAGCTTATATTCATGGTACAGATTATACCTTATTTAACTAAGCGGTGACCCCACATGAGAGGAAAATGCTATAGTCTAAAAAACAAAAGAAAGCGTATCAGGGAAATCAATTTCGACTAATTTCGACTTATTTCTTCTGATACGCTTTTTCTATCTTATCATTCTTTGAATTTTTAAGCTGTTCGTTTCTCACCAAAGAAATTTGCAAACAACAACCAGATAATTATTCAGTACCTTCATAATTACAATTCTATAATAAATTCCTCTACTAACTTCGCACAATGCTCTGCTGCCTGACGTTCAAAGGTTGGATAATCCATATCTGCCGAATCGTCTGCCTTATCTGAAATCGCACGCAAAATAACAAATGGTATTCCATTTAAATATGCTGCCTGACCGATTGCGGCACCTTCCATTTCCGTACAAAGTCCATCAAAATTATTTTTGATATACTGTTTTTTTGCCTTATCTGAAATAAACTGGTCACCACTTACAATCAGTCCCGAAAATACTTTAATTTCTTTGTTTACTTTTTCACAAACACTCTTTGCCAATTCTGCCATCTTTTCATCTGCCGGAAAGGCTAAGGTATCAAGCTGTGGAATTTGTCCAAGCGGATATCCAAATCCTCCTGCATCTACGTCATGCTGTAATACTTCTGTTGATACTACAATATCCCCAATATCAATTGCCGCATCCAAAGAACCTGCTACACCTGTATTAATGATATGTGTCACGCCAAATAAATCTGCTAAAATCTGTGTACACATTCCAGCATTTACCTTACCGATACCACTTCTTACAATGACTGCCTCTACGCCATTTAAGGTACCTTCAAAAAATTCCATACGAGCTTTTGTTGTGGTTGATTTTACTTCCATTTTAGACTTTAAAGTTTCTACTTCCAGTTCCATCGCACCAATAATTCCGATTTTTTTCATTTTTACCTCTCCAATAAATATTCAATCAACAGATGTCCTTCTGCAATCAGATTTCCTGTTTTTTCTGCTTCTTTTTCATTATAATGCCAGTCATGTTCCTGTAATTTTGTGCTGTCATATAATAAATATGGTACATTATCCGCCGAATGCGTACGAATACAGATTGGAGTTGGATGGTCCGGTAAAATTACCATACGGAACTCCTCCCCTGCTGCTTCTAAACCTTCTACTATCGGCCGAATAATTTTTTCATCTAAATATTCAATCGCTTTTACTTTTTTCTCCACGCTGCCCTGATGTCCCATTTCATCCGGTCCTTCTAAATGTACATAGACAAAATCGTAACCATCTTTGGTCAATACATCAATCGCTGCCTGTGCCTTACCCGCATAATTGGTATCAAGACCGCCGTTTGCACCTTCTACTTCAATCACCTTCATGGAAGTGCCAACTGCGATACCCTTTAATAAGTCTACCGCCGAAATCATTGCACCTTTCACATTCGCCCGTTCTTCAAACGGATATAACGAAGGTTTTGTGCCTGCTCCCCAAAACCAACAAGAATTTGCAGGATTTAATCCTTTTTTCTTACGTTCGATATTAATCGGATGATTTACTAAAATGTCATAACTTTTCTTCATCATTTCACGAAGTTTTTCATTTTCCGGGAGTTTATCTCCGATATTCTGACCTAATACATCATGTGGCTGTACCAAATCCACTACCTCACCCTTGTCCCAAATCAGACAGTGACGATAACTTGTTCCTACATAAAACTGAAATTCCTCTGTTTCCAATTCTTTCCGAACGGCTTCTAATAAAATCGCACATTCCTCTGTTTCAATTTCACTGGAACTGTGGTCAATAATGGTACGGTCTTCATAATTTTCTTCTTCCTCGGAAAGTGTTACAATATTGCACCGCAATGCAATATCACTTTCTTTCATCGGCACACCAATGCTTAATGCTTCTAATGGTGAACGTCCCGAATAAAATTTTCTTGGATTATAACCCAGCACAGATAAATTCGCTGTATCACTTCCCGGTTTCATACCATCCGGAATTGTATGTACCATTCCAATTTCACCTTTTGCTGCAAGTTCGTCCATTTTTGGTGTTTTGGCATATTCTAATGGTGTTTTGCCGTCTAAACTAGCAATCGGACGGTCTGCCATCCCATCACCTAAAATTACTAAATATTTCATATAAATTCCCCATTTATAATTATCCAGTATCTGCATCCATTTCCAGTATCTTTCTATTTTTAACTGACTGCATTAATACAAAAGTCATAACTATTTCATACCTTTATAGTTACCATTCATTTTATATTGCAATGAAATTCTGAATAATTACCCTTATCTAATCTTTTTATTTCACACGAATCGTCTGAATTACATTTAACTGCTCTGCTTTATTCTCAAATTCAGCCTCTGTCATAACTTCTGTCACAAAACCTATTTCATCTACAATATCTTCTACTTTTACAAATGTAACTTCACCAAACAAAGCCTTCACTTCTTCTTCCGATGCATTGGTACGCACAAAGAATTTATTTTCAAATTTCTTAAAGTCCACTAATTCTAATTTTTCCTGTTTCCATTCGATTGCAATATGTTTTTCCATATGCTTTGCCATTTCCACAACATCTGCCACTACTGCACTTGCTGTCGGAAGTTTTCCTGCACCGCTGCCATAAAACATTGCATCGCCGAGCATATTTCCTTTTACAAAAACTGCATTAAATACACCCTTTACACTATACAATGGATGTTCCGGTGCTAAAAAGAATGGAGCTACCATAACTGCATAGCCTTCTTCTGTTTTTTTACTCATACCAAGCAATTTAATCGCACGGTTCATTGCTTTTGCATATTTCATATCGGCACTGGTAATATGTGAAATTCCTTCAATATGAAGGTCTTCAAAATCTACCTGCTGACCGCATACCAAAGAAGTCAAAATAGCAATCTTTCTTCCTGCATCATAACCTTCGATATCAGCTGTCGGATCTTTCTCTGCATATCCCTTTGCCTGTGCATCTTTTAATACCTCATCAAAATCTGCACCTTTTTCTGACATTTCTGTCATCATATAATTGGTAGTACCATTAATGATACCTGTCATTTCTTCTATTACATCTGCTGACAAACAGCTTTTTAAAGAACGAATAATCGGAATACCGCCACCTACACTTGCTTCAAACTGAAAATTTACCCTATTTGCCTTAGCCAATTCTAAAAGTTCTGCACCCTTTTCTGCCACTAAAGCCTTATTAGATGTCGCAACGTGTTTTCCAGCCTCTAACATTGCCTTAACGAATGTATAAGCAGGTTCTACGCCACCCATAGCTTCCACTACAATGGACACTTCCTTATCTTCTGCAATTGTTTTATAATCATGTACAATTTTTTCCTGAATCGGGTCACCCTCAAAATCTCTTAAATCCAAAACATATTTTACTTCAATTGTGTCACCAACTCTTTTAGCAATCACTTCTTTATTAACTTCAAGTACTTCCACTACACCGGAACCAATTGTTCCAAATCCCATTACTGCTGCCTTAATCATATTTCCCTCTCATTCTGAAGCGTTTATACTGAAGACGCGAGCAAAATATCAGATTTTGCTCTGCGATAAAAAGAATTTGTGACACTTCGGCACAAATTCTTGATTGAAAAATGACTATCGAGTTATTTTTCAATCTTCCCTCATTCTGCCATTTCTTCGGCTTTTTTATTTTTACGTTTCACTCTGCCATTCTTTTCCTAAAATTCTTACAAAGTGAACTCCTTCTTCCGCCTCAATGCATGTCACAATTTCCTCTAACTCGCCCGATTCCGGTAAGAAATCTACGGTTAAAGTTAACGTTGAAATTCCATTAATCGGAATACTTTGATGAATGGTCAAAACGTTTACCTTATAGTCTGCTAATACTTTTGAAACTACTGACAAAATCCCAGGCTTATCGTCCAACTGCATTACCATAGTAACTGTTTTGCCTCTTTCGGTTGCATGATATGGGAAAATGTCATCTTTATACTTATAAAAAGAACTCCTACTAATTCCGACCATCTCCGCCGCTTCCTGAACCGAAGTGATTTTCCCAGAGTCAAGAAGCCGCTTTGCCTCAATTACCTTCAATAACACTTCCGGCACTGCTTTTTCTTTCAGTACATAATACTGATTTTTCTCTATCATTTAAACCGTCTCCTCCGTTTTTATAAGCCCCAAAAATCAAAAGTGTTTTTCTGTGGCTTACATTTGTTCTCATGTGGAAGATAATAGCACAAAGAAGGGGATAAATCAAGTCCCCAATCTTGTTCTTTCTTCTACGAATTACCTATTGGGTTACTGTTCACTCCATGACCAGCAACGATTGAATACTGCCAAAGGCGGCTTAAAATCACATCCCAACACAATTATGTCTAATTGTGCAAGTGATTTTTAATGGATTTTTGTAGCAACGTAGTTGGTTGAAACCATGAGGGTACTGAATAGTTATGAAAAACCTATAAAATAGAAGCTGTCCCAATATTTATAACATTGAAACAGCTTCTATCTCCTTATTCATTCTTTGATATTAATTCCAAAATTTCACTTTCTGTCGGCATCATGCGAAGCGCACCTTTTTTTGTCGTGATAATAGAAGCTCCTGCGTTAGCAAATCTCAACATCTCATGCAGTTTTTCTTCATCAAGCTGATGTAACCCATACTTTAATACGAAATGAATACAACAGCCTGCAAAGGTATCACCTGCACCCGTTGTTTCTACAGTGCCACTCTGTAAAATTGCTTTTTCTTCTACCATTTTTTCATGATAATAAGCACGGCTTCCGTCCTTTCCCATCGAAAGAAGAATTAGTGGAATATGAAATTCCTCCTGTATCATTTGGATTCCTTCATCATAATCTTCTTTTCCTGTCAACCATACGATTTCATTATCCGATATTTTTAAAATATCACAATAAGAAAGCCCATACCGCACCTGTTCTTTTGCTAATTCCAAAGATTCCCACAATGGTTCTCTTAAATTCGGGTCAAAGGAAATCAAAAGCCCATGTTTTTTTGCCAATTCGAGAGCATATTTTGTAGCTTCTCTTACACCTTCATGTGTCATGGATAAAGTTCCAAAATGAAATACCTTTGCCGAAGCAATGGTATCTTCACTCACTTCTTCCTTTGTGAGCATCATATCTGCTCCCGGATTACGGTAAAACGAAAAATCTCTGTCTCCATTTT
>CAYMHX010000058.1:0-11259 GCA_964390325.1 uncultured Roseburia sp.
AAGAATATGCAGGAAATTATGCAGAAAGCAGAGGTGCTGATTGAAGCATTACCATATATTCAGCATTTTAATCGTAGAATTATTGTAGTAAAATATGGCGGAAGTGCTATGGTAGATGAAGAATTAAAACGTCAGGTTATTCAAGACGTTACTTTATTGAAATTAGTAGGATTTAAACCTGTTATTGTACATGGCGGCGGTAAAGAAATCAGCCGTTGGGTAGAAAAATCAGGAATGGAACCTGTATTTGTCAATGGACTTCGTAAAACAGACGAAGATACTATGGAAATTGTAGAAATGGTATTAAATAAAGTAAATAAGTCTTTGGTAAAACTGGTACAGGAATTAGGGGTTAATGCAGTAGGTATCAGTGGTAAAGATGGTGGTTTATTAAAGGTAGAAAAGAAATATTCCAATGGTGAGGATATTGGTTTTGTAGGTGAAATTACACAAGTAAATCCAAAAATTATTTTTGATTTATTGGAAAAAGACTTTTTACCAATCATTTGTCCGATTGGTATGGATGATGCATTTAATAGCTATAATATCAATGCAGATGATGCTGCCTGTGCGATTGCAAGAGCGATTAACGCAGCAAAATTAGCATTTTTAACAGATATCGAGGGTGTATACAAAGACCCTTCGGATAAGAGTACCTTAATTTCAGAGTTGACAGCCACCGAAGCAAGAGAATTAATCGGTACGGGTTATATCGGTGGCGGTATGCTTCCAAAATTAAATAACTGTATTGATGCGATTGAAAACGGTGTTTCGAGAGTCCATATTTTAGACGGAAGAATTGCACACTGTCTGTTATTGGAAATCTTTACAAATAAGGGAATTGGTACAGCAATTATCGGTGATAAGGAGAATAAATTTTATCATGAATAAGACATCTTATATCGAAGCGGCAGAAGAAGCCATTTTACATACTTATAACCGTTTTCAGGTAGTATTTGACCATGGAAATGGCATGTATTTATATGATACCGATGGAAAACAATATTTAGATTTTGCGGCAGGAATTGCGGTTGCTGCATTTGGCTATAATCATAAAGAATATAACGAAGCATTAAAAAATCAGATTGATAAATTAATGCATACTTCTAATTTATATTATAATGTACCTGCAATCAATGCAGCAAAACGTTTGCGTGATGTAAGCGGTATGGATAGAGTGTTCTTTACCAATAGTGGAACAGAAGCAATTGAAGGTGCAATTAAGGCAGCAAAAAAATATGCGTATACAAAAGATGGCAAAGCAGGGCATGAAATCATTGCGATGGAACATTCTTTCCATGGCAGAAGTTTAGGCGCATTGGCTGTAACAGGAAATGCAAAATACAGAGAGCCGTTTGGTCCTATGATGCCTGGTGTAAAATTCGCAGAATTTAATAACTTAGACAGTGTAAAAGCCTTAATTACAGACAAAACCTGTGCGATTTTAATGGAAACCATACAGGGAGAAGGCGGTATTTATCCGGCAACAAAGGAATTTATCGAAGGTGTCCGTGCATTATGTGATGAGCATGATATTTTATTGATTTTAGATGAAATTCAATGTGGTATGGGCAGAACAGGAGAAATGTTTGCATGGCAGGCATATGGTGTAAAACCGGACATTATGACCAGTGCCAAAGCATTAGGCTGTGGTGTGCCTGTGGGTGCATTTTTAATGACAGAAAAGGTTGCTGAGAAATCATTAGCACCTGGAGACCATGGTACGACCTATGGAGGTAATCCATTTGTATGTGCAGCAGTAGATAAGGTCTTAGAATTGATGGAAAGAGAGCATATTACAGACCATGTGAAAGAAATTTCTGTCTATTTTGAAGAAAAATTAGACGAATTAGTGGCAAAGCATGACTGTTTAACCACCAGACGAGGTGTAGGATTAATGCAGGGTTTAATCTGTGAAAAGAAGGTAGGCGATGTGGCAAAATTGGCATTAGAAAAAGGCTTAATTGTAATCTCAGCAGGAAGCAATGTCATTCGTCTTGTTCCGCCACTTGTAGTAGAAAAAGAGCATATTGATGAGATGATTCAAAAATTAGATTCAGTTTTAAGTGAAGTAGAGAAAAGTTTGTAACAAATTGCTCAGAAATGAGGATTATAATGAAAAAAAAGTATACGGCAATTGGAGTTTTGGGTTTATTTTTAATCATACTGGCTGTTGTGGCAGGAAATAAAGAATCTGTTTCTAATATAGAAGATGAAACAGAAATACCTATATCTGCGAATGTAGATGAATATGGAGAAGCATTAAAAAAAGTAACAGACTTATGCTTTTGGTATGATGATGCAAGCTATGAGACTTATTTTAATAAGTTGGCAGATTCGTATTATGAAGAAACAGGTGTAGTCGTGGAGTTAGTTTATAAGGATGTTCTGGATTATGTAGGAGAAATTCATGATGCAACCATGAAAGACGGCTTTTTTCCAGATGCTTATTTACTGTCTGGTGAAGAACTTGAAAAGGCACATCTTTATGGTGTGGCAGGTGAAAATCAGCTTGCAGAGGAATTTGTGGGAAATGTAGCAGAAAATGCTATCACAGCATCGACCTGCCATGGAAAAATGTTTGGATATCCGTTAAGTTATAATGTATGTTTATTGGTTTATCATAATGAATATTTTGAAACAGCACCAGAATCTTTGCAGGCAATTATTGAATATTCTAATGAAAATGACCCTTCTGAAAATGTGGAATATTTATTGGAGTGGGATGCTTATGACCCATTTTTTGGATTTTTGTTTGTATCAGACAGTGTAGTACTTAGTGATGAGGGCGTGGGGGTATTAGAAGCTTCTTATGATGAGGCATTGTTAGAAGAATCGATGCTTTTTTTAGAGGAAAGTTTAGCATCTTTCTCACTTCCATTAGATACAGTAACAGAGGAGTCAGTTTTATCTGATATCGTAAATGGTGTGACACTTTGTGCAATTGTAGATTCAGATTCGTTGAAGGAATTGCAGGATTTGTCGTATACAATTACAGAATTTCCTCGTTTAAATGAAAATTTAGATGCAAAATCAGCAGCTTTAACAGATATGATTTTGGTAAATGATTATTCAAAAAAACAAGAGGAAGCAGCTGCGTTTGTGAAATATCTGACATTGGGAAATTATGATAAAGTATGGGAATTATCAGGACATTATCCGGTTCAATTACAAAAATCTCAAGATGGAAGGGAAGAAATTAGTTATCATGCGTACGAAAATGCTATTCCTGCACCAAACTCGCAGGATGCGGGAGGGTTTTGGATTGATATCGAACAAATGATTACAAATGTAATAAAAGAACAATTGTAAAAATAGAAAGCATAAATGTAGATAAAATTTTAGTTACTGTTCACACAGCAGCTAATCAGTAACAAATTTTAAGCATTTATGCTTTTTTAACTTGTATTAAGAGGAAAAGTCCGTTAAAATATACCTATCGGCATTGAGGAACTCTTTCATTTTTATAGGTGAAGGAGATGCAGATGAGAATAGAAAAAATGGTTTATGCTATGCTGTTTGTTTTTTTGATGTATATGACGGCGTGCAGTTCAAAATCAGAAGTGTATTTAGAGGAATATAATATTGCAGAGGAAAATGTGACATCGGGACAGGAAACTGTATCAGAGGCAGACACGGAACATAAGAAACAAGAGATATGCTATGTTTATATCTGTGGTGCGGTAGAAAATCCTGGTGTATATGCACTGCCAAAAGGAAGCAGAATTTATGAGGTAATACAAAAAGCTGGAGGCTTGACACAAGAGGCAGATAGTTTTTTGATAAACCAAGCAGAGGAGATAATAGACGGCATGATGATTCAGGTGTATACAAAGGAAGAAGCCAAAATGTTAAGCTCTGTTTCTGAAGTTTCAAGTGATGGTAAGCTGGATATTAACAAAGCGAGTGTTACAGATTTCACAAACTTGCCGGGGATTGGAATGGCAAAGGCCGAAGCAATTGTTTCTTATCGGGAAACGCATGGAGAGTTTTCGAGTATTGAAGATTTGATGAATATTCCGGGGATTAAAGAAGGCGTTTTTAATCAGTTAAAAGAACACATTAAAGTAAATTAAAAAGGGTGGAATATGGCAAAGAGAGTGCTTGTTGTAGATGATGAAAAGTTAATTGTAAAAGGAATTCGTTTTAGCTTAGAGCAGGATGGTATGGAAGTAGACTGTGCTTATGACGGAGAAGAAGCCTTGCGAATGGCAAAAGAACATAATTATGATATGGTATTATTGGATGTGATGCTGCCAAAGTTGGATGGTTTTGAGGTATGTCAGCACATTCGGGAATTTTCCAATATGCCGATTGTAATGCTGACAGCAAAAGGTGATGATATGGATAAAATCTTAGGTTTAGAATACGGTGCCGATGATTATATCACAAAGCCATTTAATATTTTAGAAGTAAAGGCGAGAATTAAGGCGATTATGAGGCGTACCACTGTCAGTCAGCCGAAAAAAGAAAATGATAAGATAATTGAAGCAGGTGATTTGCGTTTGGATTGCGAAAGCCGCAGAGTATATGTATTAAATAAAGAGGTGAATTTGACAGCAAAAGAGTTTGATTTGTTAGAGCTTCTTGTAAATAATCCAAATAAGATTTACAGCAGAGAAAATCTGTTAAATTTGGTCTGGGGATATGAATATCCTGGGGATGTTCGTACCGTAGATGTGCATGTACGTCGTCTGCGTGAAAAGATTGAGAGCAATCCAAGCGAACCAAAGTATGTACACACAAAATGGGGTGTGGGATATTATTATTATCAGAATTAGTTAAGGGGCCTTATGTCTAAGTTAAAAAAAGTGACAGATTTATTAAAAAGTCTGAAATTCAGACTAGTGATTCTATTTATTCTGGTGGGAATTATTCCAGGGTTACTTCTATGGGCAGGCGTGCTGAATTCGTATGAACAGCGCGCCGTTTCTATCAAAACCAGTGAAATTTTAGGGCAGGCGAAGATTCTTGCCAATCAGATTGTTTCCAGTGACTATTTGAACAATACAGATTCTATGATTATTAATGCAGAATTACAGCAGTTGTCTAATATTTATGATGGAAAAATTATGTTAATAGATAATAGTTTTCGGATTGTCAAGGACACCTATGATTTAGATACCGGGAAAATCATTATTTCGCAGGAAGTGATAAAAAGCTATAAGGGTGCAGATATTACCAAATATGACCCGGAAAGCAGATATATTGAAATTGTGACTCCGTTAAATAAAATAGATGGAATGACTGGAGAAAAAGTGTCGATAGGTGTCATTATGATTAGTGTGTCTACGGATAACATTAATTTGAATATGGAATATCTGGGAACGAATCTTTTTATTATTCAGTTAATCTGTGGAATGACTGTGGTGTTATTTTCTTTTTGGCTGGCTTATAAACTTGTAGAGCCGTTGAAAAAGATGTCACGCAGTATCGAAGAAATTCAAATGGGATATGGAAAAGATACCTTAGAAATTTATGATTATACAGAAACGATTGAAATTTGTGAAAAATTTAACGAATTATTAAATCGAATGAAGGTATTAGATGAATCCAGACAGGAATTTGTATCAAATGTATCCCATGAATTAAAAACACCGCTGACTTCGATGAAGGTGCTTGCTGATTCGATTAACTGTATGGGTGATGCACCAGTAGAATTGTATAAAGAGTTTATGGAGGATATCGGGAATGAAATTGAACGAGAAACAAAGATTATCAATGACCTGTTATCTTTAGTGAAGATGGATAAATCTGCCGCTGATTTAAATATTGTAAGTCTGAATGTAAATGAATTATTAGAACAGATTTTAAAGCGTTTAAAACCAATTGCAGAAAAGCAGAAGGTGGAGTTGGTTTTAGAGAGTTTCAGACCTGTAATTGCAGATGTGGATGAGGTGAAAATTACGCTTGCATTTACCAATCTAATTGAAAACGCTATCAAGTATAATAATGCGGGAGGCTGGGTCAGAGTGTCTTTGAATGCAGACCATAAATATATGTATCTGAAAGTAGAAGACAATGGTATCGGGATGCCGGAAGCAGATTTAGACCATATTTTTGAACGTTTTTATCGTGTAGATAAATCCCATTCGAGAGAAATTGGTGGAACAGGATTAGGACTTGCAATTACCAAAAGCTCTGTACAGATGCACAAAGGTGCGATTAAGGTGTTTAGTACAGAGGGAGAAGGTACGATTTTTAACGTTCGGATTCCATTGAAGTATATTGTATAGTACAGTAGGGAGGGAGTTATTGTTTATAGAGCTATCTGACATTTACTGTCATATAGCGAAGGAATATGATTCAGGGGTTGATTTCTGTTGCAAATGTAATTTGTTGGCGAATCGTAACTATGAGGGTACTGAATAGTTATGGCGAATCAAATTTTTATGCAGAAATCAATGCGTGAGTTTACTCACGTTTTACTGAGAATGGAGTGAACAGTAACGGCAAAGGTTATGAAAAAGAAGTTGTTTTTTCTTTTAATGTTGGTTCTGACAGTGGGAATGACCGCCTGTCAGAAAAAACAGGAAGCGGAGTATTATATTGAATATTTGAATACTGCAAAAGATAGTATTGTAAAGGTTGCCTATGAACCACAAAGTACACAAAGAGATGAGTTGATAAAAGAGTTATTAACGGTGCTTTGGTCGGATTCTGTTACGGTAGATTATAAAAGACCTGTGCCAAATAATGTGGAATTGATGAATTATTCCATAGAAGGAGCAATGCTGACGATATGGTTAGATGAGGACTATAAAAAAGTAAATGAAGTAGAACGAGCTTTGTGTTGTGCGGCGATTGTACGGACTTTGACACAGGTAGAGGGCGTAGATTGTGTGAGTTTTTATATTGGGGATGCTCAGATGACGGATGCACAGGGGAATTTGATGGGGGCGTTATATCCGGACAGCTTTGTAGAAAATCCGGGAGCCCAGATTAATTCTATTCAAAGTACGGTATTGACTCTTTATTTTTCCAATAAAGCAGGTGATGGCTTGGTGGCAGAAAAAAGAGAGGTACATTACAGTAGTAATAAATCTTTAGAAAAACTGATTGTAGACCAGCTTTTAAAAGGTCCTGATACCGAAGGGTTAAAATCAGCAATTCCGTCAGGAACCAAAATTGTATCAGTTTCCTTGGTAGATGGAACTTGTTATGTAAATTTGGATTCTAATTTTAAACATCAGGATTATACGGTGAAAGAGCCGATTGTCATTTATTCGATTGTTAATTCTTTGTCAGAATTGTCTACGATTAATGCCGTTCAGATTTCTGTGAATGGAGATACAAGTGGAGTGTATCGGGATAGCTATCGTTTAAGTGAAGTATATTTAAGAAATTTGGATTATGTTACAACGTTAAATGCCCAAAGTTCTGAAAACTCAGAAACTATGCAGAGTACGGAGCGTATAGAGGGAACGGAAGAACTAGAAGAAACGAAAATGACAGAAGAAGATATGTAATTTGAGCGTAATTATGAAGGCACTGAATAGTTATAAAAATAACAAGAATATGGAGGTGTGAGGCTGGTTGAGAGAACGGCCATTATGTATCATAGTATTGGGATTTCTGCTTGGTATTCTGTTTATAGCATTGGAAACGAATTGGTTATTTGTGCCTGTCTTTGGAATAGGAAGTTTTTTAATAGGCAGTATCAAATCAGAAAAAAGTAAAGTTTTTGCGTATGGGAAGCTGGCAGTTTATATTGTCAGCTTCGTATGTGGAATGTATCGTTACCAGATGCAGCAGGAATTTCGAGCAGAATATGAATCCATGCTTTATGATGGAATGAGAATTACCCTTCAGGGAGAGCTGGAGGAAAAGGAATATAAAAATAACAAATATCTATATTATCTAAACAATTGTTATCTAACATCGGGTGCAGGAAAAATTATACCCTGTAACCGAGTCATTGCTGAAATGGAAACAGATATGATTCCAATCGGCACAATCTTAGTAATGAAAGGCAGCGTGGCTGTGTTTCGTCAAGCAAGAAATCAAGGAAATTTTGATGAAATTTCTTTCTATCAATCCCAAAACATTGATTTTAAATTAAAAGAAGTAGAAATAAAACATTTGTATGGCAGAGAAAACCGTTTTTGTGAAGCCTTATATCAGTTAAAGCAGAAATTAAAAAATGTATATGCCAATGCTATGTCAGAAGAAAACAGCGGTGTGATTATTCGTATGACATTGGGAGATAAGTCGCTTATGACTCAGGAAATCAATCAGCTTTATCAAAAGGTTGGAATTTCACATATTTTAGCAATATCGGGCTTACATATTTCTGTAATTGGAATGAGTATTTATAAAATTTTTCGCAGAATGTTTGGCTCTTATGTGGTATCAGGAATTGCAGCAGGCACAATGATGTTTGCCTATGGCTGTATGACAGGATTTCGTCCTTCTTCCACAAGAGCAATTGTGATGTTTTTAACAATGCTGATGGCAGGAATGTTTGGACGAACGTATGATAGTTTGTCGGCTTTGAGTTTGTCGGCAGTTTTATTATTGTGGGAAAATACAGGACTTTTATGGTATGCAGGATTTCTTTTTTCTTATGGAGCAGTCTTATCTGTGGTATTAATTGCAAATATCGTAACAAAAAGTTTTGAACAAAAGAAAAAAATCCGTGATGCGTTATATTTCGGCTTTTCTATACAATTGATAACACTTCCATTAACAGCATATTTTTACTTTGAAATAGCGTTGTATGGAATGTTTGTTAATTTTTTAGTACTTCCATGTATGAGTGTTTTATTGGGATGTGCTTTAATAGGAGGATTTATTGGACTTGTAAGTCTTTCTGTGGCCAAATGGTTCTTTTTTCCATGTGAAGTGATTTTGGAATTTTATCAAAGGTTTTCAGATATGGTACAAAGGCTTCCACATGCAGGACTTATTACAGGACAGCCTGCGTTATGGAAAATGTTACTTTTTTATTGCAGTGTTGCAGTTTTAGTATATTTGGTGAAAAAGAGAAAGCAGGTGCGTGGATTTGTAACAATCGGGATATTATTGTTACTATTTGTCTTGTATCAGCCACAAGAAAATGGACGGTTGTATGTGTTAGATGTGGGACAGGGCGATGGCATTTATCTGCGGACAGAATCAGGAGAAAATGTGTTTTTTGACGGTGGCAGCAGCGATGTGAGTAATGTGGGAACCTATCGAATATTGCCATTTCTAAAGTATAAGGGTGTGAGAAGAATAGAAAATTGGTTTGTTTCTCATGCTGACAAAGACCATATTTCAGGTTTATCAGAAATGCTAGAAAGCGGTTATTCGGTAGAAAGGCTTATTTTTTCAAAAAATATCGTAAGAGATGAAGCTTTGGAAGAATTAATCAAACTTGCAGAGGCAACAGGAACGGAAGTTATTTTTATGGGATATTTGGATTGTCTGCATTTGGGAGAAGCAAAGTTACAATGTGTATTTCCTTATGAGGAATTTGTGACGGAGGATAAAAATGCGGCATCACTTGTCATTTATTATGAAGAAGGAGAATTTACGGGACTTTTTACAGGAGATATTGGAAGTAATGAGGAAAAATGGATTGCAGAACACAGCAGTGAATGGGTGAATTGTCAAAAAAATAACGAAGATAGTAGTATTGACTTTTACAAAGCAGCACATCATGGGTCAAAATTTTCCAATTCTTTGGAATTGTTACAGGGTTTAAAGCCTAAAATAGCAGTTATCTCCAGTGGAGAGAATAATCGTTATGGACATCCGCATAAAGAAGCAGTGGAACGAATAAAAGAAGCAGGATGTGAGATTTGGAATACAGCAGAGGGAGGACAGGTGATGGTGGATATGCATTGTAATTTGGCAGAAGGTTTATTATATAGGCGGTGATTAAAAATCACACCTGTGCCACACGCGGTCACGAAGTGACAAATTCGTTGCACAAAAAGAGTCTGCTCACACCTGAATCATGCTATTTCGCTATCCGACAGTAAATGTCTGATAGCTCTGTGAACAGTAACAAGTAACGGTTCGCAGACTCATAGTTTTGTTGTTTTTATTTGCCAAGCCATTAAAAGAATGCTACAATAAAGTCTATGAAGACAATAGACCAAGATATCAAAAACCAGACATTTAAAAATGTATATTTATTATACGGCGAGGAAGCATATTTAAAAAAACAGTATAAGGACAAATTAAAGGCAGCATTGACACAAGAAGGCGATACGATGAATGTGTCTTCCTACGAGGGAAAGTCCATTAATCCCAAGGAAATCATTGATTTAGCAGAAACTCTGCCGTTTTTTGCTGACCGCAGGGTGATTTTAATCGAAAACAGTGGGTTTTTAAAAAATTCCTGTGAAGATTTGGCTGTTTATTTCTCAGAACATCCTTCGGAAACAACGTATTTTCTTTTTGTGGAGGAAGAAGTAGATAAACGTAATAAATTATATAAAACTATTAATAAAATAGGAAAAACGGTTGAGTTTGGAACACAGAAAGATGAGTTGCTGATACGCTGGATTGTGGGACGCTTAAAAAAAGAAGAAAAAAATATAACAAAAGATGTCCTGCAATTATTTATGAATAAAACAGGAACGGATATGGGAAATATTGACAGGGAGTTAGAAAAGCTGATTTGTTATACAATAGGACGGAATGTGATTACAGCAGAAGATGTAGAGGCTGTCACTACCGAGCAGATAACGAATAAAATCTTTGAAATGGTAAATGCCATTGCAGAGCATGAGCAAAAAAAAGCATTGGACTTGTATTATGACCTGTTGACGTTAAAAGAACCTCCAATGCGTATTTTATTTTTAATCAGCAGACAGTTTCAAATTTTGTTTCATATCAAAGATATGAGTGGGAGAGGCTTTGATAAAAATACGATTGCTTCTAAAGTAGGAATTCCTCCTTTTGCAGTCCGAAGAAATCAGGAACAGGCGAAAGGGTTTACCCTAGAGCAGTTAAAACAGGCAATGATAGATGGAGTGGAATTAGAAGAAGCTGTAAAAACAGGACGAATGAATGATAAAATCGCAGTAGAATGGTTGATTATAAAGTATTCGGCCTCTATATGAGAAACCTCATGCATTGATTTTTGTATGAAAATGATATTGTGCCGATGCGATCGTTTGGAATGTAAGAAAGTGATGTAAGCATACAATATTAGAGCAAAATAAAAACACCAGTATGACGGTACTGGTGTTTTCTTTGTTTTGTTTGATTTTGCTTCTGCAGAAAGCAAATAAATTCGCGAATTTTAATTTATACTAAATTAAG
>CAYMHX010000059.1:0-11134 GCA_964390325.1 uncultured Roseburia sp.
CGCTGCTTCGCAGCTAACTTTGCTCATAAAACGGCGTTTTCTCTATCAGCTCAAATGCCAGAATCTTTATGCGAGCATAAGATTCCGGCACTTTGGCTGATATGTGAACTGTAAGCTAAATAGTGATAAAATAACTTGTCTAAATATCCATGATGTAGTACACTAAGTTTCATACTTAAAAAATAATCAAAGTACAACTATGATAAAAAGGTAAAAGAGGTAATACTATGACAAAACAATATGTAACAATGGACGGTAATGAAGCAGCCGCTCATATGGCGTATCCCTTTACAGAGATAGCTGCGATTTACCCAATTACTCCATCCTCTCCAATGGCAGGACTTACCGATGCATGGTCTGCCAAAGGACGTAAAAATATTTTCGGTCAAACCGTAACATTAACAGAAATGCAGTCTGAAGCAGGTGCTATTACTGCTGTTCACGGTGCACTTCAAACCGGTTCTCTTGCAACCACTTATACATCTTCGCAGGGACTTATGCTGATGGTTCCTGTACTCTATCGTATCGCAGGCGAAAGACTTCCTGCAGTCCTTCATGTGGCATCTCGTACGGTAGGTACCCATGGTATGAGTATTTTTGGTGACCATTCTGACGTTATGGCATGCCGTCAGACAGGCTTTGCAATGCTCTCCTCAGGAAGCGTGCAGGAAGTTGCAGACCTTGCTCCTGTTGCTCATTTAGCCGCAATTGAAGGACGTATTCCATTTATGCACTTCTTTGATGGTTTCCGTACTTCACATGAAATCAATAAAATTGAATTACCGGACCAAGAAGCCGTTGCAAGTCTTTTAGATGAAGATGCATTAAAAGTATTTCGTGACGCTGCATTAAATCCGGAACACCCAACTCTCCGTAATACGGTACAAAACGGTGACGTTTACTTCCAGATTCGTGAAGCAAACAATGGATTTTATAATGCACTTCCTGATATTGTTGAAAATTATTTACAGGAAATCACAAAGATTACAGGCCGTGAATATCATGTATTTAATTACTACGGTGACCCTGATGCAACCGATGTTGTCATTGCTATGGGTTCTGCAAGCGGCGTTATTCGTGATGCGGTGGATGCACTTCGCAAAGAAGGCAAAAAAGTAGGTTTCCTACAGGTACATTTATACCGCCCATTCTCTGCAAAATTCTTCTTAGATACCCTTCCAAAAACAGTGGAACGTATTGCTGTTTTAGACCGCTGTAAGGCAATGGGAAGTGTGGGAGAACCATTATTTGAAGACGTTTGCAGTGTTTTAATGAGCAGTGACCGTCAGATTAAAGTCATCGGCGGACGTTACGGATTAAGCTCAAAAGATACCGACCCTGCTCAGATTGTCGCAGTCTTTGAAAACCTTGCTTCGCCAAACCCTGTGAAAAGTTTCACAATCGGTATCAACGATGATGTCACTCATCTTTCTTTACCGGTAAAACCATTTGCTGACCAAAAAGAAGGTATGATTCGCTGTAAATTTTGGGGACTTGGCGGTGATGGAACCGTTGGTGCAAACCACAATACGGTACGCATTATTAATGACAATACCGATAAATTCGCTCAAGCTTATTTTGAATACGATGCAAAGAAATCCTTCGGCGTGACTAAATCACACTTACGTTTCAGCGATGAGCCGATTACAAGCTCTTATTATGTAAAACAGGCTGACTTTGTTGCCTGTCACAACCAGAGCTATATCAGCCAGTATGATATTGTAGATGAAATCGTAGATGGCGGTATCTTCCTGTTGAACTGCAGCTGGAACAAAGACGAATTAGAAGTACATATTCCTGCTTCCGTACGCCGTACCATTGCAGAAAAGAACATTCAGTTCTATATTATTGATGCAAATAAGATTGCTCAGGAATTAGGCTTAGGAAGCCATACAAACACCGTATTACAGGCTTCTTTCTTTGCATTAATGCAAGTAATTCCTACCGAAGAAGCCTTAGAAATGATTAAGGAAGCAACACGCAAAACTTACTTCACCAAAGGTGATGAAGTCATCACCCGTAACGTAGCTGCAATTGATGCAGGTGCAAAAGGATTAGTAAAAGTAGAAGTTCCTGCTGCTTGGGCTTCTCTTGAAGTACAGGCTGAAGTCGTTGACAAAACACTTCCTGATGTTGTAACACGTTTATTAAATCCAATCAATAAGCAAAAAGGTGACGATTTACCAGTTAGTGCATTTAAAGATTACGAAGACGGACACATTGATATGGGTCTTACTGCTTTTGAAAAACGAGGTATCGCTTTAAAAGTGCCTGTATGGGATTCTTCTAAATGTATCCAGTGTAACAAGTGTGCCTTAGTATGTCCACACGCTGTTATCCGTCCTTACTTATTAAATGATGAAGAAAAAGCAAATGCACCGGAAGGTTTTGAAACCATTCCTGCAAATGGAGCTGCAAAAGGTCTTCATTTTACGATGCAGGTTTCTGCTTATGACTGTACAGGCTGTGCAAGCTGTGTTGCCTGCTGTCCTGCAAAAGAAAAAGCACTTTCTATGGAACCTGTTACTTTAAATGAAGAAAAGAATGTATTATGGAATTATGGTCTTTCTATTTCCGATAAAGGCGATTTATTTGCCCCATATACCGTAAAAGGAAGCCAGTTCCGTCAGCCATTGGTAGAATTTTCTGCTGCCTGTGCAGGCTGTGGTGAAACTCCTTATGCGAAATTATTGACACAATTATTTGGTGACCGAGTTTACTGGGCAAATGCAACAGGCTGTTCACAGGCTTGGGGCGGTCCAATGCCGGGGATTCCATATACAACCAATAAACGTGGATTCGGTCCTGCATGGACAAACAGCTTATTTGAAAATAACGCAGAACTTTCTCTTGGAATGTTCTTATCCGTAAAACAGTTACGTCTTTCACAGAAAACACTCGTAGAGGATTATTGGAAAGAAACCGGAAGTGAAACTGCGAAAAACTGGTTAGAAGCCTTTGATGATTTTGATTTATCTCGTAAATACACCGATGAATTAATCACAGAATTAGAAGCTTCAGATTGTGAAATTTCCAACAAAATCTTAGAAAGAAAAGACCAATTGGCAAAGAAATGCTTCTGGATGTTCGGCGGCGATGGCTGGGCTTATGACATCGGTTTCGGTGGTCTTGACCACGTTATCGCAAGCGGTGAAGATATCAATGTATTTGTCGTTGATACCGAAGTATACTCCAATACAGGCGGTCAGAGTTCTAAAGCTACCCCACTTGGTGCTGTTGCTCAGTTTGCTTCTGCCGGTAAACGCAGCCGTAAAAAAGATTTGGGTGCGATTTTCCAGACTTACGGAAATGTTTATGTGGCTCAGGTTGCAATGGGTGCTGACCCGAACCAGTTAATTAAGGCTTTACATGAAGCAGAACAACACAAAGGACCTTCTGTCATTGTTGCTTATACTCCATGTGTGGCTCATGGTATCAAAGCTGGTATGGCAAATGTTCAGAATGAAATGAAACGTGCCGTGGATGCAGGTTACTGGACTTTATACCGTTACAATCCAAATGCAGAAAAACCAATGACTGTAGATTCCAAAGCACCTACCATGGATTATGAAGAATTCTTAGACGGTGAAACCAGATATGCGGCATTAAAACGTACCTTCCCTGAAAATGCCGAAACACTTTTTAAGGCAGCAAAAGAAGATGCATCTGTCAAATATCAGAAATATAAATCTTTAGAAAAACTATAAAATAATATATTGGCAATTTGAAAGTCATAGTGATAAGATATAATTAGTAGTAGTTCAGCCTTTGGCTTCCTGTTACTATCATTATCACTATGGCTTTTACGTTATTGTTCACTCCGATTGAATTATATTCTTTTGATATCCGACAATAAATGCCGGATATCTCTGCGAACAGTAATCTTTTGCCATTCCGGGGGATGCACACTCGCACGAATAGAAGAATGTCACTTCGTGACCATGCATGATGCAGGCGGCAATTTTTAATCACCGCCTATATAATAAACAGAAAAGGTTTAGTGCATTTTCTTCTAATTTATATGTTCAGCGATAAAAAACTTCGCCAAATATATAGCCCTTATATATTGGAAGATTATCCAGTGAATCTTTTCTCTCGAAATGAGGATGAACTTTGTGTAGAAGCGTCACGAAGTCTCGTTGTTATTACTTTATCAAAAAACGTTTCAGAATGAGAGGAAAATATGAAGAATAAGAAACTCATTATTTTTGTACTGCTATTGGCTCTTATGATAACAATAATGCCGATAGAAATGACCTTTGTAAATGCGACAGAATATTCCCATGAACTCGATAGCCGCGACCATACCATTCGGGTTGGTTATGACCAAAATTCTCATTTCATCCAAGAAAACAACGGGGAATTTTATGGCTATGGTGTCGAATATCTGAATAAAATTTCTGAATACACAAATTGGAACTATGAATATATCAATGTCACAAGCTGGTCAGACACCTTTGAAAAGCTTAGAAATGGCGATATTGATTTGATTTGTACTGCTCATTATACAGATGACCACGCTGCCGAATTTTTGTATTCCGATATCCCATTTGGATACGAAACCACACTTTTATATACAAATCCTGATAGTGACATTTCCTATCAAGACCACGATGCAATCAGCGGAAGTAAAATCGGACTTTTATTAGAAAGCTATTCCTCTGTTGATTTTGTGCAGCATGCACAAGAACATGGTTTAGAATATGAACCTGTTTATTTTGAACGAAAAAATGATATGAGAGCCGCCTTAGAAAACGGCGAAATTGATTTATTTGCCATCGGAAGCCGTTATGGAACTTCTGATTTAAAGCTGGTGGAACGTTTGGGTGCAAATGCTTTTTATTGTATTACAAATCAAGAAAACCCTGATTTAATCCATGAAATCGAAGCTGTCCTTCAGCAGATTATGTTTGATTCGCCAAGTTTTGAAGGTGATTTGAATAGCAAATATTTCGGGCATGACTCTCTTTCCCATTCTCCTTTATATACCAAAGAAGAACTTGCATTTATTGAAAATTTAGATACCGTAAAAGTAAAAATATTACTCGATCAGCGGCCTTCCTGTTATGAAGAAAACGGTAAACTGCAGGGTATCTGGCCAGAATATTTAAAACTAATATCAGAAAAAAGTGGTATTACTTTTGAAATAGAAAACGGTAAATTTGATGAAAACGCTGATATTACATACGACGAATTAATGAAGGAAAATTATGTATTTTTGCGAACCAGCAGTGCCATGAATCACAGCAATGCAAGTGGTATTATTACCAGCTCGCCGCTTATGGATATTGAAATATCTTATATCAAACTGCAGGAAGAATTTATAAAAAATGATTCTACCGGAAATGTTATTGCACTTACTCAAGACCTTTCCTATGTTGAGCCATTATTACTTACTGAAAATGAAGAATATGAATTTGTTTACTATGACGATTCTGAAAGCTGTCTGAATGCTGTATTAAAGAAAAAAGCCGATATGGCAATTCAAAGCAGCTTCCGTGCCAGCTATTTAATGCAAAAACCAGCATATGCTGATAAATTAACACAGATTACGGGACACAATTATAATAATCAAATCCATCTTGTTGCTGCGGAAAATCAAGAAATGCTGATTACTATTTTCAATAAAGCAATCAGCCATATTTCGGAAGAAGAAAAAACGGCAATTGTTTCAAGAGAATTATTATTACATCCTTATGTTTTTGGATTTAGTGATGTTTGGTATCAGTCATGGGAATGGTTTGTTTTAATTATCATTGCTCTGATTGTCACCTTATGTATTTATACAGCCCTGACACACCGGATGACAAAATTAAAAATAGAGAAAAATGAACATGAAATGCTTCGTCGAATGGAACAAAATGAAAACGATATGCTTCGCCATAGACTGCAATTAGATGAACTTACTGCTTTATATAATCGAACCTATTTCTTTGAAATAGCTCAAGAAATGATAAATACGTCAAATGAAGAAATGTGTATTGTCACCATGAATATTCACAACTTTAAAATTGTGAATGAATTACATGGAATGCCTGCCGGAGACCGTTTGCTATTTGAAATCGCCGCCTATTTAAAGGCATTAGATGATAAATATCATATTATTCCTGCACGTTTTATGTCAGACCATTATTATATGTGTATGCCAAAAAAGGTTTTTGACGAAATTCATTTTCCAAAAACCTATAAAACCTTTTTAGAGGATATGGATATCCGAGTCGTTTATGGTGTTTTTCTGGTAGAAGCTCAAACAACGATGCCTGTCAATATTATGTGTGACCGTGCCTTACTTGCGACACATGAAAAAAAGCAGAATTATGTAGAATACATTCACTTCTACAACGATGCAGAACATAAACAGATTTTAGAAGAACGTGAAATTGAAAACAATATGGAAAAAGCTTTGGCAGAACAACAGTTCTATATTGTAATTCAACCAAAATTCAATCCAACTACCAATAAAATTGTAGGTGGCGAGACACTTGTACGTTGGAAACATCCGGAAAAAGGAATTATTTCCCCTGGTCTTTTTATCAAAGTATTTGAAAAAAATGGTTTTATTATCCAATTAGATTACTTTGTATGGGAAGAAACCTGTAAATTTTTATCCCATCGCAAACAAAACAATCTGCCTTATGTTCCAATTTCCATAAACGTTTCAAGAGCACATTTTTATGGGCATGAATTAATGCACAAACTTATCGGATTGATTAAACAATATAACTTAGAACCAAGAGACCTCGAACTTGAAATCACAGAATCCATCTGCGGCGAAGACCCTGAGGTTATCTATAACAGGATTCGGCAATTTCAATATCTCGGTTTTAGAATTGCAATGGATGACTTTGGAAGCGGTTACTCCTCTTTAAATATGTTAAAAGAAATGCCTCTTGATATTCTTAAAATGGACTTAAAATTCTTAGACGGCGACCAAGAAAAAGGACGATTGATTTTAAAGGCGTTAATTCATATGGCACAGGCTATTGAATTAAAAGTTGTCGTAGAAGGTGTAGAAACAGATTCACAGGTAGAGTTTTTAGCACAATTTACAGACTGCAGTTGTCAGGGCTACTACTTCTCACGTCCGATTATGACAGATGAATTTGAAGCTATGTTAGAAAAACATTATTAAAAAGATGTAATGATAACCATTTATAAAACAAACCCCCTATGTTAAAATATTAACATAGGGGGTTGTCATATAAAATAAAAAGGAGAGTATTTTAGCAAGTTTTAGCGGTAATCAATTCCATTAAAACAGCCAATAATTTATCTTCTAATTCCATTGCCTGCAGCCGGGCAATAAGAATTGGAATTCGGTTTTCTTTTTGAATGACTTCAAAAATCCGGTCTTTTAATCCAAACTCGATTTCTGCCTGATTTAAGAAATCAAAGCATTTTCTATTTATTTGATTTCTTATCTGTTGTAATTCTATTCTGTTCGTGTCTGTTTTATTACTACAGCACAGCTCTTTTTCGATTCGGATTTTGATTTCTTTTTCAATACTTGTCTTTGGTATATGTACAATGACAGCCATTTTTTCTTCATCATAGAAAGCGACTGTTTTTATTAACTGATTATCAATTGCCACAACAAGACGTTTTACTGCTGCTTTCTGATATCCGATTAATTCAATCACATAACTTCTGCTTTCAGGAATCAATGACAGATTTCCTGCTGCTTTCCCAATCACAAATTCTGCTATATTTTGCTCTGTATAAGTAAAAGCTGTTTTTACACAATCACCCTTTTCATAAGCACAGGTTTCATTGTCATCTTCATACAAGGTAAAACTGCCATCTGCTCCTGCAAATACTTTTAAACGAAGGCTGGATGGATTTTTTACTGCTTCTTTGCCACTGATTTCATCTGTCAATGGAAGAATTGCTCCTGCTTTTGCAAGTACAGGAATGGAAGCTAAGTCACGGTACATTTTTAGAACTCGATTTCCATCATAAATTGTTCCTGTATAAATATCATACCAAATGCCCTCCGGCAGCCATACTTTTACTTCTGCTACATTTAATCCGGAAATTCTAGGACTTGTAATTGGAGCAGCCATTAACTGACTTCCAAACAGGAATTGATTTTTCATCTGATAGGCTTCCTGTTCCTCCGGATACTCATAATACATTGGCATTACCAAAGGCAACCCCTCTTTATATGCTCTATAATTCATTGTATACAGATACGGTAGCATCTGATGACGCTCGCGGAGTGCATTTCCCATTACAATTTCTGCTTCTTTTTTGAAACGCCATGGTTCTTTTCCATTAAATTCACTGCAAGAGCTATGCAGACGTAAAATCGGCGAATACAGACCACTTTGTACCCAACGTGCTGTCATTTCGTCATTTTTATAGCCTCCCATATGACCGCCTATATCATGACTCCACCATCCATAACCAATATTCGTTGCTGAAGCTGTAAAGTATGGCTGGAAATCCAAAGATTCCCATGTTATCCATGTATCACCACTAAATCCTATCGGATAACGGTGACTTCCCGCACCCGCATATCGTGAAAATGTCATTGGGCGTTTGCCATTTCGTCCACTGTCAAGAAAGTGAAAATGATTAAAAATCCAAAGCGGGTCTAAACCTTCCACTTTACTCTTACTTCCCTGCTGCCAGTCAATCCACCAAAAATCTACACCTTCTTCTTCTCTTGGATGGTGCAGATATTTAAAATAAGCTTCGATGTATTTTGGATTTGCAGGGTCACACGCAATTGGGTCTTCGTGTTCATAATCCACGCCCATTTCTTTTGCCATTTCCAAATACATTTCCTCATGTCCTCTGACACCATCTGCCGGATGTACATTCAAGGTGGCGTGCATTCCTCTGTCATGAAGTTTTTGTAAGAAGCGTTTTGGATTTGGGAAAAAGTTCGTATTCCATGTATATCCCGTCCAACCGCTTCCGTATTTCGGGTCAATATCCACCAAGTGCCAGTCCATATCAATCACTGCAACCGTAAACGGGAGATTTTCTTTGTCAAACCGTTCCATTAATTCCATATAAGAATCTTCAGTATATTTATAATACCGACTCCACCAGTTGCCCAGTGCAAACCTTGGGAGCATCGGTGTGCTTCCACTCAAATAATAAAAGTCTTTTAAGGCTTCTTTATAATCATGTCCATATCCCCAAAAATATAAGTCTTTGACATCTTTTTTTCTTGGCTCAATCCAACCGTCTTCTAAAAGAATCTGTGATTTACTATCATCCAATATTGCATAACCTGTTGCATCCACAATGCCATCTTCTAATGGAATTTCGCCGTCTGCTTCGTCTAACGTTCTTGCTGTTCCTCTTAGTTTTGGCAGAAAACAGGGATGATTTTCTTCACCGTAACGCCAGCTACCAAAATATGCACTGATATTTCCTTTTATCTGAATACTTAAACCTGAAGAAGAAAATTCACGTTCATTATATACCAAATGAATGCGTGAGGTATGAATTTCAATTCCATCTTCCGTTCTTACCACTCGAAAATCTGTTTTCGGAAAATCTCTAAAAAATGCAAACTGCGTTGCTCTGTCTTCAAAAATTCCATCTTCGGAATATTCCAAACGAATTAATCCTTCTGTCAACATAGAAATTCGGTACTGTTTGCCTTGTACCATATTTTCCTGTACTGCCTTTGGGCGAGTTTTTACTTTGTAAATATCCTGCATAAAAGCCTCCAAATAAGTTTAGCGTTAAATCTATTATTAAACTACCACTCTGATAAAATTTTGTCAACAATCTGATTATTTTTGGGCTTTTTTTCACATTTTTTGTGTTACAATTCACACGTCAGCCAAGCTGACGTGCAAATTATAACGATTCGCAGACTCATTTAAAGTCTTGCTGCGCAAAAGGAGTCTGCTCACTCTCAAATCACTTTCTCCCACGTCAATCAACAAGTGATTAGCTACTGAGTGAACAGTAACTTATTGATTTTCCAATCTATGAGAAGTATAATTTGAACATAATGTGTATAACAGTTCTAAGCCAAAATGCTTGCTTCTTTAAAAATTTCTTTGGCGAAAAACCTAACAACAAAGAACGGAGATAACTATGACCTTAAAAGATATTGCCGATAAAGCAGGAGTCAGTATGATGACAGTTTCAAATGTCATTAATGGAAAACATAATCGTGTATCAGACAAGACCATTGAAAAAGTAAATGCTATTATCAAAGAATATAATTATGTTCCAAATTTAAGTGCCAGGACACTTACGAATAAGACTTCTCATATTATTGCAATTGTCCTTTCTTCCAAAAGCAGCGGCGATATGCATCCAAGTGTTTTGGAAAATCCCTATGTCAATACAATGGTTGGCACTATCGAACAGGAGCTTTTTAAACAAGGGTATTATACAATGATTCACTCTGTTCGAGATTTAGAAGAATTAAATCATTTCTTAAAAACTTGGAATATTGACGGTATGATTCTTTTATATCCTGACTTTATCGAAGACCTTGAAATATTTAGTCAAAAAACAGACTGCTCGATTGCTGTATTTGACAGTTATCTCCACCATAAAAATGTGATTAACGTATGCTCTGACGATGAAAAGGGCTTATACCTTTCCACAAATTATCTCATACAAAACGGACATTCCCACATTGCTTTTGTTGCTGATTATGAAGGAAATCCACTGCTTACGAAACGTTTCAATGGTTATCAACGTGCTTTAACAGAAAATAAGATTTCACTTCGCGAAGAATACCTATTTCAATATTCTCCTACTTATGAAAATGGTATTAAAGTTGGGGGAAAAATTGCTTCTTCTTGTCATTCTATATCTGCCGTTGTTACCACAGCAGATATTTGTGCAGCGGGTATCATAGAAGGAGCAAGACTTAACGGCTTACAGATTCCGAGTGACTTGTCGGTGATAGGATATGATAATTTACAAATTTGTCAATTTACTTCACCAAAACTGACTTCTATTTCACAAGATATTCGTACAAAAGCACTGACCGCAACGAAAATGCTATTGGAAAAAATTCGTACAGGAATGCTACCTGCACAGACGAATATTATGCTTGATGTGGAACTTGTAGAACGGCAATCGGTGATTTCGATATAGGCTATTTAGCTTACAGTTCACATATCAGCCAAAGTGCCGGAATCTTATG
>CAYMHX010000060.1:0-11079 GCA_964390325.1 uncultured Roseburia sp.
GAACTGTTACTTTCACAAATTGTTTTTTGAGATAGAAACTTGACAAGTGCATATTTTATGATATATAATAAAGTCTCCGAGTAGCAATCGGCGGGTTATTTCTTTACAGAGCAGCCCTTCACAAGTGACGATGATGTTTGGGTCTTGTGCGGCAGGAATCTGCGAACCAGGTCAGGTTGGGAACAAAGCAGCCTTAAGCAGAACCTCTTGGGTGACGCAAGGGTGCCTGGCGGAGTTAACTATGAAGGTTACGTCTGTAATCTAGGCCCGTCGAGATGCACTCGGTTTTTATGTAAAATTTATTAGATAGAATGTGTTGATAACACATTCTTTTTTGTTTTATAGAAAATTTGATAACTATTCAGAGCAGTTCAAAATACTTGCTGTTTTGAACAAAAGAAAGTGATTCAGGTGTGAATACTGCCCAAGGTAGCTTAAAATCTCATTGCGAAGCAATTTTTAATAGATTTTTTTATCGTACTTATGATGGTACTGAATAAGTACGATAATTTTTTGTATCAATGATATGGAAAAAACTTTTGGGTTGTAGAAAAATTTTAATGTGTTAAACTGGAAAATAAAATGTTAGGGATTATATTTTTGTGAAATAACAGAAAGGACATAAGAAAAAATGGTATTGGAAGCACTTTTACATGGCGGAAGACTTGGAGATTTAACTTCTTATTTTTCAATGGATTATCTGCTGTTTTTTTTACCAGCCGTACTTATTATTTATAGTTTGCTTGGTGATAAACAAAAAAAATATTTTTTGATTTTTGCAGGTTATCTGTTTTTTTGGCTGATTAGTGGAAAACTGGTAATTTATCTTTTATTAAGTACGATATCGATGTATTACTTCGGTCAATGTTTAGAAAGATTACATAGCGAAGAAAAAGAATGTTTAAGTCAGACAGAAAAAGAAAATCGAAAAGTCATAAAAAGTGAATTTTTAAAGAAAAAAAGACAGGTTGTGGGACTGGCAGTGATATTACATATCGGCTTACTTTTAGTGTTGAAATATTCAGGCTTTTTTACAGAAAATGTAAACAGTGTGCTTGCGTTTTTTAAGCTTCCGTTTCAGTTTGCAATCCCTCAATTTTTACTTCCAATCGGAATTTCTTTTTTTACATTGCAGGCAGTTTCTTATCTGATGGATGTATATCGAGGTACAGTTAAAGCAGATGACAATATTTTCAGGCTTGCTTTATTTATGAGCTTTTTTCCGCAGATTGTAGAAGGACCGATTTGCAGATATGAACAGACCGCAAATCAGCTTTGGAACGTTTCTAAAATTGAGCATAACAATCTCGTACAAGGTTCACAGAGGATTTTATACGGTATGATGAAAAAAATAGTAATCGCTGACCGTTTAAATCCACTCATACAGGAAGTTTTTACAAACTTTTTGCAATATGATGGTGGTATCATTGCATTTTCGGCAGTTTGTTATACGATTCAATTATATATGGAATTTTCGGGTACGATGGATGCAGTCATTGGAACGGCACAGATTTTTGGTGTTACATTGCCGGAAAATTTTGCAAGACCATTCTTTTCCAAAACAATTTCCGACTTTTGGGCGAGATGGCATATTTCCTTGGGAGGCTGGTTTAAAGACTATATTTTTTATCCTGTAACGCTTTCTAAACCAGTAAAAAATTTAACCTTAAAATTAAAAAAGAAGGTGGGAAAATACTTTTCACTTATTGCAGCAAGTGCCATTGCATTGTTTTGTGTATGGTCTTGCAACGGTTTATGGCATGGTGCGGCTTGGAATTATATTTTCTTTGGAATGTATCATTTTGTATTTATCTTAATGGGAAACATTATAGAACCTGCAATGAAGCGTGTGAGAAAGGCATTACACATTAATACAAGCTGGCTTCCGTTTCAAATATTTCAGATGGTTCGGACAACAATTTTAGTAGTCATTGGTGAATTATTTTTCCGCTGTCATGGGTTAAAGTCAGGTCTGATTATGTTCAAAAAAATGCTGACCGAATTTTCAATAGCTTCTTTCAACTTAGAAACAATGGATTATCTAGGCTTGGATAAATACGATATTGGTGTACTTTGTTTCTCAGTATTCATTGTTTTTGGTGTCAGTTTGTTAAAAGAGCGTGGAGTTTCGATTCGAGAAAACTTTGCAAAACAGCCATTGCTTTTGCGATGGGCAGTCATGTATGGAATGATATTTTTTGTACTTATTTTCGGGGCATATGGACTTGGATATATTCCGGTTGACCCGATTTATGCGAATTTTTAGTAATAGTTTAATAATAATCCATCTGACAAGAAAATCATGCTGGTAAGAATTTGTTTGTCAGATGAGTTATGAGTGGAATACCATCTTATTGAGTAAAGTTAGTTGCGAAGCAATGAAAAAGCAATGAAATTGCCTTTGCGAATGGCGTGGGATGAATGGTTACAATTTTGAAATGAGGATGAATATGAAATCTACAGTAAAAAATATATTAGGCAGTATAATATTTTTGTTTGGATTATTAGTATTGTTAATAGTTAGTTCGCTTATTTTTAGACCTAAAAATAATACTTATGCAGCAGGAATGGAAGAACAAGAAGCAAATGGTATTTTGGCAGAAGAAGAACATACGATAGATGTCTTGTTTATTGGTGACAGTGTAAGTTATTGTTCTGTCATGCCGATGCAGATTTGGAAAGAACATGGAATTACATCTTATGTCTGTGCCACTTCCCTACAACAGCTTCATTATTCAAAAGAATTTCTACAAAAAACCTTTGAAAAACAGTCACCAAAAGTAGTTATGATGGAAGGTGCTCCATTATTTAACAATTTCATGTATAAAGAAAATATTTCAAATGCCATACAGCGTGTTCTTCCGGTTTTTCGTTATCATGACCGTTGGAAGGATTTTTTGAAAAATGGTGCGGTAGATGATACATTGAAAGTGGAATACACCAATCGGGAACTGAATAAGGGATATTATTTCAGTGTGGGAGTGGATGCGGCAGAAAATCCTGACTACGCAAAGCTGACAGAGAAAACAGCAGGAGTTTTAGAGGACTGTAAACAAACTATGGTAGAAATGGCAGAGTTTTGCAAAAAAAATGGTGCAGAATTTATTTTATGGAGTGCGCCAAATACACTAACATGGACGCCGGATGGACATAATGCGATTCAGAAAGTGGCAGATGAATTAGGTGTGACTTATATTGATACCAATTATATGAAAGAAGAAGTGCCAATTGACTGGGAACAGGATACTTTTGACAAAGGTGACCATTTAAATTATTTTGGGGCGAAAAAAGTAACAACATATTTAGGGAGTTATTTAAAAGAAAAGAATCTTTTTGTGGATAAACGTGCCGACGGCAGATATGAAGTGTGGAACGAAGAACAAAAAAGATTCTATCAAACTATTATACAATAATCAGCGTTTGAGTTTAAACTGAGATAATAAATTACAAGTTATCGTTTGTGAAAGGTTTTATGTGAAAAAATTAACAAATTTTACAAATAAAAATCGTTTAAGAGTTTGAATTTTGCTTGCAAAATCCTATGAATATAGTAAAATAGTCTTATATGAGTTAGGACAACTTGTAATTATTCAGAACAGTGATAAAGCAGATATTAGGAATACTGAATAATTACCAAAATTATATTTAAAGGAGAAGAAAACAATGTTTAGTAAGATGATCGAGTCTTTAAGACAGAACCCAAAGAAAATCGTGTTCACAGAAGGTAACGACCCACGTATCTTAGAAGCTACAGCACGTATTTTAAAAGAGGGATTTTTACAGACAATCTTAATCGGTAACGAAGAAGAAGTAAAAGCAGTTGCAGCAGAAAAAGGCTTTGATATCACAGGTGCAGAAATTATCGACCCTGCAACCTATGACAAATTAGATGAAATGGTAGCAGCATTCTGTGAACTTCGTAAGAAAAAAGGTGTAACACCGGAAGAAGCTAGAAAAGTATTATCACAGGCTAACTATTTTGGAACAATGTTAGTAAAAATGGGACTTGCAGATTCCCTTCTTGGTGGTGCTACTTACTCTACAGCAGATACCGTACGTCCTGCATTACAGTTAATCAAAACAAAACCAGGCAACTCTATCGTATCTTCTTGCTTCATCTTAGTTCGTGAAACAGCAGATGGAAACGAAATGTTAGCAATGGGTGACTGTGCAATTAACTTATTCCCAACAGATGATGAATTAGTAGAAATCGCTGGTGAAACAGCTAACTGTGCTAAAATCTTTGGCATGGACCCTAAGGTTGCATTCTTAAGCTACTCTACATTAGGCTCAGGAAAAGGCGAAGCAGTAGATAAAGTACGCAGTGCAGCAGCAAAAGCAAAAGAAAGATATCCGGAACTTGCTATTGATGGTGAATTACAGTTTGACGCAGCAGTTTCTCCAACCGTTGCTAAGACAAAATGCCCGGACAGCAAAGTTGCAGGACAGGCTAATACATTTGTATTCCCAGACATCAATGCTGGTAACATCGGTTACAAGATTGCTCAGCGTCTTGGTGGATTCGATGCATATGGACCAATCTTACTTGGCTTAAATGCACCAATCAACGACTTATCCCGTGGATGTAATGCAGATGAAGTTTACTTCATGTCAATCATTACAGCAGCTTTAGCATAAGGAACTGTTACTTGTTAAGTTATAGTTCAGGAGAATCGCAATTGCGATTCTCCTTTTTTTGGCATATAATAGAAGTGTTAGAGATTATAAAATTTTGACAAAATGGAGGCAATATGAAAATTTACGAAGACGAAAAACAATGCTATATAAAAGCTGCCTTAGAATTAGGCACACCAGAAGAAAACGAGCAGTTAAAAGCCAAATTAGATGCGATTGATTGGTCGGTATTGGACAATTTAGCACACAAAGAAGCTGTAACGGAGAGAGGTGTATTCGCACCATTAGATGCCGTAGAAGTATCTGAAATCGAAGCGAGAAAAGACGAGTTCAAAGAAATCGGCTTAAAAGCAATTCGTGAGTGCAAAATCGGTGCTGTATTACTCGCAGGTGGTCAGGGTACAAGACTTGGATTAGACAAACCAAAAGGCACATTAAACATTGGCGTGAACAAGGACTTATACTTGTTTGAACAGTTAGTACGCAATTTACAGGATGTTACTAACGAAGCAGGCGTTTATGTACCATTTTATATTATGACAAGTAATATCAATAACGAAGACACCGTAGCATTTTTTAAAGAACACAATTATTTTGGTTATCCGGAAGAATATGTAAAATTCTTTGTACAGGAAATGGCACCAGCTTGTGACTACGAAGGCCGTGTATACATGGAATCTAAGACGGATGTAGCAATGTCACCAAATGGAAACGGCGGTTGGTTTGCTTCCATGCAAAAAGCAGGGTTAGTAGACGATATGCACGAAAGAGGCGTAGAATGGTTGAATGTATTTGCAGTAGACAATTGCTTACAGCGTATCGCAGACCCTCTCTTTGTAGGTGCAACGATTGCATCAGGCATGGAAAGCGGAGCAAAAGTAGTGCGTAAAGCAGCACCGGATGAAAAAGTAGGTGTTCTTTGTACCGAAGATGGAAAGCCATCCATTGCGGAATATTATGAAATGACAGAAGAAATGGCAACTTTACGCAAAGAAAATGGTGACTTAGCCTATGGATTTGGTGTTATCTTAAATTATCTTTTCTCCGTAGAAAAATTAGAGAAAATTGTAAATGATAAAATGATGACTCACATCGTAGAAAAGAAAATTCCATACATGGACACAGACGGCACATTCGTAAAACCACAAGCACCAAACGGCTATAAATTTGAATTATTAGTATTGGATATGGTACATATGATGGAGGACTGTCTTCCATATGAAATCGTAAGAGAACGTGAGTTTGCTCCAATTAAGAACCTTCATGGTATTGATTCTTTAGACTCTGCAAGAGAATTAATGGCAGGCTGTGGCATTGAATTTTAAAATTGAGCGGATTAAAAAATGCACAAAAATAGGAATGGTTTTTGTGCATTTTTCAGAGTGAGAGGAAAAAATGAATCAAAAACAAATCGAAAAAGAGTGGAAAAAACTCATAAAAACAGAAGAAAAGTTTATCAGTCATAACCTTGAGAAAAAAGAAGCAGGCTGGCAGACGAAAATAGAAAAATATGTTCCGGAAAAACTTTCAGGTACATTAAACACCGCTTTTTACAAAGCCTTTGAGCTGATTTTTGAAAAAGGTACAGGTGTCATCGAAAAAACCTACAACAAAGAAAAGCGGGAACAGGACTATAAAATCAACGAATACGCCGCAGAATTGAAAAATAACCGTAAAACCATGAAAGTATTTGGAAAACAGGCAAAAGCAAGCCAAAACTTAAATATGGCAATTTCAACCATAGAAGGAGTTGGTATGGGTGTGGTTGGTGCAGGTCTGCCTGACATTCCTGTATTTCTTGGTGTATTATTAAAAAGTATTTACGAAACTGCCTTAATCTACGGTTTTACTTATGAAACAGAGCAGGAGCAGATTTTCATTTTAAAAGTGATAGAAACAGCACTGAAACACGAAAATAATCTGATAGACGGCAACCAAGAATTAAATACTTGGCTTGAAACACCTTATCCGTTTCTTATCACGAAAACAGAGCAAATCAAACAGACTTCTCTTGTACTTGCAGAAGAAATGTTATATTTAAAATTCGTGCAGGGGATTCCGTTTGTAGGAATCGCAGGTGGTCTTTCCGATGTAGTTTATCAAAAGAAAATCACAGATTATGCACAGATGAAGTATAAACGCAGATTTCTCTTAAATAAACAAAACATACATTGAAGAAATGGATAAAATACGGTAAAATAGTCCTATATGAAGCTCGTACAGGAGGATAGTGTGAAAAATAGTATTGGTATACTATTTTTACACACAGCTATTTGTTTCTGAGAAAAAACAAATAGCTTTTATCCGATACGAGAAACTCTGCGAGCTTTCTCGTACGGTTCTTCGTAAGTGATTGCTCAGAAAAGAGGATAGTGTGAAAAATAAATTTTTCACACACGAATTTATTTGTGTTGCAAATATTGTGCCTGTGTAGATTGCTAAAGCAATCAAAAGTTTGCAGGTATCGGAAAGGCATGGGTGTTTTTATGAAACGAATCGGTTTATTGACAAGCGGCGGCGACTGTCAAGCATTAAATGCAGCAATGCGTGGCGTAGTAAAGGGGCTAAGTGCAAACATTGATGATTTGGAAGTATATGGTTTCCATAATGGTTATAAAGGATTAATTTATGGGGACTATCATCTTTTAACATCTAAGGACTTCTCGGGAATTTTAACAAAAGGCGGAACAATCCTTGGTTCTTCCCGTCAGCCATTTAAACTTATGAGAGTACCGGATGAAAATGGTTTGGATAAAGTAGCAGCAATGAAGCATACTTATCATAAGCTGAATCTGGACTGCCTTGTAATTTTAGGAGGAAATGGTACACAGAAAACAGCGAATTTATTAAGAGAAGAAGGCTTAAATATCATTCATCTTCCAAAAACAATTGATAACGACATCTATGGAACAGATGTGACATTCGGTTTCCAGAGTGCGATTAATATTGCAACAGATGCCATTGACTGTATTCATACTACAGCAGATTCGCACAATCGTATTTTTATCGTAGAAGTTATGGGACATAAAGTAGGCTGGCTGACTTTATATGCAGGAATCGCAGGTGGAGCAGATATCATTCTTTTACCGGAAATTCCATATGATATCAAAAAGATTATTTCTGCTATCGAGAAACGTAATAAAGCAGGAAAAGGCTTTACTATTCTTGCAGTAGCAGAAGGTGCGATGTCTAAAGAAGATGCAAAACTTTCTAAGAAAGAATACAAAGAAAAGCTTGCAAAACGCAAATATCCTTCTGTATCCTATGAAATTGCAGCACAGATTGAAAAAGTGGGCGGCATGGAAGTGCGTGTAACTGTTCCGGGTCATACACAACGAGGTGGCAGTCCATGTCCATACGACCGTGTACTTTGTACCAGATTAGGTGCAGCAGCCGCAAAAGCCATCATGGATAACGATTATGGACACATGATTGGTTTAGTAGATGGCGAAACCAAGCGAGTTCCGTTAAAAGAAGTTGCTGGCAAATTAAAAATGGTAGAACCGGACTGTCAGATGATTAAAGAAGCAAAGAGAATTGGAATTAGCTTTGGAGATTAAACGAAATTTAGGAATTAGAATTTTTATGAAGCAGTACAGGGGTTGTCAGAAAAAATTGTGTTTCTTATTCTGACAGCCCTATTATAATGATAGATTTTGTAAGGGTATATTTGGTGATGAAAAATTTCTCTGAATATATAACTTCCTGAGCAATGTACACATAAACAAGGAGTAACAAACTATGTCTTACACGGCACTATACCGTAAATTCCGTCCGAGTGAATTTGAAGATGTAAAAGGACAGGACCACATTGTAACTACATTAAAAAATCAGATAAAAGCAGACAGAATCGGTCACGCCTATTTATTTTGTGGTACCAGAGGTACTGGAAAGACCACAATAGCTAAGATTTTTGCCAAAGCCGTGAACTGTGAGCATCCCATAGATGGAAGTCCCTGTGGCGAATGTGCAGTTTGCAAAGCCATTTCAGCAGGAAGTTCAATGAATGTCATTGAAATTGATGCAGCTTCTAATAATGGTGTGGATAATATTCGTCAAATTCGTGAGGAAGTAGAATATCGTCCAACGGAGGGTAGATATAAGGTCTATATTATTGACGAAGTGCATATGCTTTCTATTGGGGCATTCAATGCATTGTTAAAAACTTTGGAAGAACCGCCGTCATACGTTCTTTTTATTTTGGCGACCACAGAAGCACATAAGATACCAATTACCATATTATCCCGCTGTCAGCGTTATGATTTTCGTAGAATCTCAATTGACACGATTGCAGGGCGTTTAAATGAATTAATGGAAAAAGAGCAAGTGAATGTGGAAGAAAGAGCAATCCGTTATGTGGCGAAAGCAGCAGACGGCTCCATGAGAGATGCATTAAGCCTTTTAGACCAGTGCATTGCCTTTTATTTAGGACAGGATTTGACCTATGAAAAAGTGTTAGAAACCTTAGGTGCTGTTGACACAGAAATTTTCAGCCGTCTGTTACGACAGATAATAGATAAGAATATTACAGGTGCAATTTCTACGGTAGACGAATTAGTAATGGAAGGCAGAGAGTTAGGGCAGTTTGTTACAGATTTCACATGGTATCTGCGCAATTTACTTTTATTACAAAGTTCTGATGATATAGAAGATGTCTTAGAGGTATCATCTGAAAACCTTGCATTGCTCAAAGAAGAAGCAGAGATGATAAATACCGAGGTTTTGATGCGCTATATCCGAATTTTTTCAGAGCTTGCAAATCAAATTAAATACGCTTCCCAAAAGCGAATTATTATCGAAATAGCAGTTATTAAACTATGCAAACCGGAAATGGAAGAAGACTATGGCTCTGTAATTGACCGAATCGAAAACCTTGAGAAAAAGTTGGAAAAGGGTGTGGTAATCGCATCCCAAAATGCCAGGCACACCATAAATCACACCAAAGAACAGGAAGAAACAGAACTACCAATTCCAAAAGCCATTCCAGATGATATTAAACAAGTGATTCAGAACTGGAAAGGGATTTTATCGGGCTTGACAGGTTTAAGTAGAAGTTATTATAATAAAGCATTACCATCTTTAGCATCAGATGATAGTCTGCTGTTGGTTTTTGAAGACCCAAATGCTTATGCATATATCGCAGAGAACCGCTCAGGATGTCAGGATGCTTTAAAAAGAATAATTATGGAGCGTATTGGCAAAGAAATACAGCTTCAAATAAAACAAAACGAAAGTGGTCAGTCAAGCGGGGGAATTTATCCCGATTTACGCCAACTGATACATTTTGAAATAGAAGAGGAGGATTAACACATGGCAAAAAGAGGAGGATTTCCGGGTGGAATGCCTGGAAACATGAATAATCTGATGAAACAGGCACAGCGTATGCAGCGTCAGATGGAAGAAGCTCAGAAAGAATTAGAAGAAAAAGAATTAACAGAAACAGCAGGCGGTGGTGCAGTAAAAATTACCGTAACTGGAAAACATCAAATTAAAAGCATCAAAATTGACCCTGAAGTATTAGACCCTGATGATGTAGAAATGTTAGAAGACTTAATCATGGCAGCAGTCAATGAAGCTTTCCGTAAAATCGACGAAGAAAAAGAAAGTCAAATGGCGAAACTTACAGGTGGCTTAGGTGGTATGTTTTAAAATGTATTACTATGTAATACATAAAAAATTCAGCTTGGAAAATAGTTTTTGTTTTCCAAGCTGAATTTCTATTTGATTATAACTTTGCTTTAAAAATTGGGTCAGCAGGATATCCTCCATTACATTTTTGCATAGCTCTTTGAATACTGTCTACCGAAGTTCCCAAAGGCTTATCTGCATTCCGATAATCATTCTTCTCCACAAACCATTCTACTTCTTTTTGAATTCGTTCCAAATTTTCCTGCATCAGACCAAATACAGAAGGATAAAATTCTTTTTTTTCGGAATCCGTTAATTTTTGTTCAGCCGTTTCTACTAAATCCCGAAAATGATGCAGACAAAACCCTTTACTCTTTAAAAATAACTGGCGAAAATCCTTATCCTTTTTATACAAATAAAAAAATGTATCCAAATACCGTCCATAAATACTTTCAAAATGGTCACAAACATAACAAGTACATTCTTTCTCATAAAGCCAGTTTCCAAGTGCTGTCTTTGGCATATCTCCTTTTATTTCTGTTTTTTTCAAACGTCCTAAAAAAGAAGATTTTTCAGGTGTAAATTTTTTTAACTCCATAGAAAGTTCTTGATTGATTTTTTTTAAATGCGTACTTAAAATCAAAGCGTTACCTAAACGATTTCCATAATCATACATCATTTTATTATGGTGACGGCAAAAACCCATTTGGTCTGTTTTTTCACGAATATCGTCCTCCATATATGCAGAACCTAAGATAAAAGAAATTGCATGTTGTTCGGCAGAACGCTCTAGATTACAGAAGGGACATTCATCAT